>JAHEJP010000102.1 GCA_024638855.1 Chloroflexota bacterium | reverse complement strand
ATTTGCCATCGGCGTAGCGCGTACCCTGATCTGTCAGGTAAGTCTCGGTTAGAAGCTTGATCTTCGCATGGATATGTAAGTATCCTAGGTCGAAAGCTCGTTCCACTTCCGCCATATTGCTAAATATCTTTCCTTCGCCCTTCATACCCTCTTGCATCACCGTCAGATAATAAACACCCAGAACCATATCCTTGGATGGGCCCACTATGGGATGGCCATCAGCCGGTTTTAGAAGATTCCGAGTGGCCATCATCTGGGACTTTGCTTCCGTTACTGCTTTGGTTGACAAGGGTACATGAACAGCCATTTGATCGCCATCGAAGTCAGCGTTGAAAGCCGCACATACCAACGGGTGAAGCTGGATAGCCTTCCCTTCAACCAAAATAGGCATGAAAGCCTGGATACCAAGCCGGTGCAAGGTAGGCGCCCGGTTCAACAGAATTGGACGGCCTTCAATGACCTCCTCCAATACCTCCCAAACCTCGGGCGGCTGTCGCTCAATGATTCGCCTGGCACCCTTGATGTTACTGGCGTAGCCATACTCAACCAACTTGCTGATGACAAAGGGCCGGAAGAGTTCTAGAGCCATCGTTTTCGGCAAACCACATTGACCCATTTTCAGGGTCGGACCGACGACGATCACTGAGCGCCCTGAGTAATCTACCCGCTTACCTAGCAAGTTACGACGGAAACGCCCCTTCTTGCCCTTGAGCATATCAGATAGAGACTTCAACTCTCGCCGTCCGCGACGGCTGAGGGCTTTACCTCTCTGGCTGTTATCGATCAGGCTGTCAACAGCCTCTTGAAGCATTCGCTTCTCATTGCGAACGATAACGTCAGGAGCGCCTAACTCCAGCAATCTCTTGAGCCGATTGTTTCTATTGATAACGCGGCGATACAAATCGTTCAGGTCTGATGTCGCAAAACGGCCGCCGTCCAACTGGACCATGGGTCGTAAATCAGGTGGTATAACCGGCAACACAGTCAAGACCATCCACTCCGGCCTGTTTCCGCTTTTGCGTAACGCTTCAACGACTTGAAGACGTTTGGTCGCTCGCTTGGCACCCTGTTTAGAGCGAGTTGTGCGCACCTCTCGCCACAGATCCTTAGCCAATTTATCGAGATCCATGCTCTTCAAGATATCGTAAAAGGCTTCAGCTCCCATATCCGCGCGAAATACATTTCCGAACTTGCTTTTTAGTTCACGGTAATCATTCTCATTCAAAAATGCCATTTGAGCCAGGGCTTCCAGTTGCTCACGATTGGACTGGGCTTGCTGTCGGAGACGAGTTAATTTGACCGCGATGAGATCGCTCATTTCATCGGATGCTGCCTGGATCTCTTCCTGCAGAAGCTCAATATCTCGCTCCCGGTCTGCCACTCCGCTCTCTTGTTCCTCTTCCAGTTCTTTTTGTTTCTGGGTTAGACGTTCAGACGTAGTCTCTTGAACGAGGACTATGTGTTCGCGGCCAATCGTCTCACCCTTTTTGGCGATCGTTGATTCACCCAAGACAATTTTTTCGGTCGCGGTTTCACCCATCAAGTTTTCTAGACGCTTTTCGATGGCCTGCGCTGCGCTAACGACTTCATCAGTTGCAGCCGATAATCGTTCTTCAAAGGATTCCTTGTAACCCGCCAAATCAGCGTCCAATGCTGCCAGCCGTTGGCGAGCTTCCTCGGTAGCTTCGTCAATATTCGTTTGATTTTCACCTAGGAGTCGGACCTCCGCCTCTTCAAGCTCTTCTTCCAATCGTTTAAGAGCCCGTTTGCGTGCCTCTTCGTCAACAAAGGTCGTTACGTATTGGGCAAAGTATAGAACTCGGTCCAAGTTTCTGCGTGATATATTGAGCAGCAACCCCAGGTAGCTAGGTACACGTCGGGTATACCAAACATGCGCGACCGGTGCCGCCAATTCAATATGCCCCAGACGTTCTCGCCTGACGGCGGCGCGTGTGATTTCAACGCCACACTTATCGCAGACGATACCTTTGTAACGGACGTTCTTGTACTTGCCGCAATAACATTGCCAATCCCTGGTCGGACCAAAGATTGCCTCACAGAAGAGGCCATCTTTCTCCGGCCGTAGGCGTCTATAATTGATCGTTTCCGGCTTTGTGACCTCACCATATGACCAGGAACGGATCTGCTCAGGCGATGCAAGACTTATGCGCAAGGAACGAAATTCATTTGAATCCACCAGGTGTGACCTCCCACAGGCAAATGCGATTCAGGAACTAACTGCGATTCTTATCTAGCTTGTTTAGTGCTTATACACGGAAAAAGAGCGCTTGGCCGGAGCCAACGCTCTTAGAATTCTTTGATATAGTCGCTACCTGAATGTCACCGTATTTATGATTTCTCTATTATATCGGTGAGCGTCGATATGTCAAGAATAATAGATGTGTAGCAAATTAGAAAAAATATCACAAAAACGTTCAATTGTCAAATTTTTATGTCTATTTGCTAGCGCCGCTACCCACTTTCCGGGCCTTCACCTACTCGAAAACGCAAATAGGCTTCCATAAAGCCGTCGAGTTGGCCATCCAAAACGGCCTGAGCATTTCCCATTTCGTGATTCGTACGATGATCCTTGACCATTTTATAGGGATGGAGCACATAAGATCGTATTTGATTGCCCCAGCCAGCATCGACAACTTCCCCCTTCAATGCTGCCAGTTCGTCCTCTTGTTTACGCCTTTCGAGGTCAAAAAGCTGGGATTTTAGTACCTTCATAGCCATTTCCAGATTTTGCGTCAATGATCTCTGGTTCTGGCAGGTGACAACCACACCGGTTGGAAGATGAGTAATACGAATTGCTGTTTCGTTTTTCTGAACGTGCTGGCCTCCAGCACCACTGGCTCGAAAGCGATCGATTCTTAAATCCTTCTCCTCAACCTGGATCTCAATGTCCTCGGCTACATCTGGCCATACTTCCATCTTGGCGAACGAGGTATGACGCCGGTTTGAGGCATCATAGGGCGATATTCTTACAAGCCGGTGTACGCCTCTCTCGGATTTCAGTCGGCCGTAGGCATATTCGCCCTCAATAGACATCAGTGTGCTCTTTATGCCGGCCTCGTCCCCTGGGCTTTGATCAATAACGTCCACTCGGTACTTGTTGGCCTCAGCCCAACGAGTGATCATTCGTTGTAACATCATCGCCCAGTCTTGGGCTTCGGTACCGCCTGCACCTGCATGAATGGCTAATATGGCAGGATCTTCATCATATCGGCCGTCAAATAAGGTCCGAAACTCCAACTTGTCAACGGCCTTTGCCAGCGTCTTGACCTCGATGCTTAGTTCATCACGCAGATCTTCATCGCCTAACTCAGCCAGTTCTAAAGTATCTGCTAGGCGATCGCTCACTTTTTCCCAAATGCTAACCTCGTTACGCAGATGGGTTAGTTCGCGCATGATTCCCTGAGCCTTTGGTGAATCATCCCAAAAGCCTGGTTCTAGCGTCAGTTTTTCTAAATCGGACAGCTTTTCAATCTTGACCGCTATGTCAAAGACGCTCCCGTAAATGATCAACTGTCCGCTGCAATGCTTCTAATTGTTGAATAAGCTCATCCATGAATGTGACTCCTTACTTCTATCTTGCCTAAAATGCAAATAATATCTATTGTAATTGGGTGTAATCGGACTGGCTCTTAGCGGTAGCGTCAGGATTCAAAAAGACCATCTATAAAGGCTTCTGGATCAAAGGGCGCCAGATCTTGAATTCCTTCGCCCGTCCCGATGAAACGAACCGGTAGTTCAAGCTCCCGATAGATAGCGAAAACCATTCCGCCCTTTGCCGTGCTATCCAGCTTGGTCAATACCACTCCCGTTACATTTACTGATTCTTTAAATTTCGTAGCCTGGTTCAACGCATTCTGCCCTGTAGGCGCATCAAGGACCAGTAAGACTTCGTGGGGTGCCGAATGTACGCTTTGGCTACAGACATGATACGTCTTTTCAAGCTCCTGCATGAGATTAAATTTCGTATGCAACCGGCCGGCCGTATCGATGAAGAGCAAATCATAACCTCGCGCCCGGCTAGCCCGGATACTATCGTAGGCCACGGCTGCTGGATCGCTGCCAGGTTGCCCTGAAATCAGGGGGACTTCCGCTCGTTCGCTCCAAATTCGCAACTGATCGATTGCCGCTGCCCTGAAGGTGTCACCAGCTGCCATCATCACTTTACGATCCCGACTCTTATAATATTGGGCCAATTTGCCAATAGTCGTGGTCTTACCTGAGCCATTTACACCAACAACCATCACAACAGTTAGTTGGCGAGGTTCCTCTAGCTCGAAGGTAGGTGGCTCACCTATGATTGACCTCATTTCAACCTTCATGGCTTCCAGCAGTTGATCGGTCGTAACCAGTCCCTCCCTGTTTACTCGTTCCTGCATGGCACTAATGAGGTCCATTGAAGTGGGGACACCCATATCGGCCTGGATTAGTAGTGCTTCCAGGTCCTCCCAGGTTTCATCATCAATTTCGCCAGCACCTAGAACATTGACGATCTGTCCAAAAACAGATTGGCGCGTTCGCGAAAGTGAATCTCGAATGCTTCTAAACAAAGATAACCTCTCTTGTAGGAATTATGGAGCTCAGTTGCGCACTAATCGCGAGGTCTGTTCTTGAACAATTCCGGGTTGTTTGCAGCAAAGTATAACAAGGTAGATGCCTTAAATCGAATTGTGAAGCGGATTACTCGAGTGCTACCTCGACGATTTCTCCATCGGGGGTCAACTGTTCTAATTTCAGGTCAGCCGATTCTAAAATCAGACTACAGTATTGTGTCAACCGTTGCCCTGTCTCATACAAATCCAATGCCTCCTCCAATGTCAGATTACCCGCCTCCAAACTAGCGACGGTTTCTTCTAGTTGCCGAAGCGCAGCTTCAAAGGTGAGATCGATTATTCCATTGTTTGCGCCGAGTTTTTCATCGGTCTCGGTTACTTCATCCATACTCCAAACTCCGATATCTCATCATTCTTCTATAACATCGGCGCTAAATTGGCCATCTGCCACTTGTACCCCTATCTTATCGCCGGCCGAAACATCGCCAATAGAACGGACAATGACACCATCTTGATGGCGCACAATCGCATAACCTCGCGATAACGTTGCTAATGGACTCACCGCCCCAAGAGCGGCCTGGGCCACTGACAAACGCGCCTTTCGAGCTTCTATCTGTTTTCCAATCGCCAAGTCCAAACGTCGCAACAGCCAATCGACTTGTTGGCGATTATTATCCAATGCTGATCTGGGGCTTAAGTGACGCAGTGATCTGCCTAAACCTTCAAGTAGATTCCTTTTATCGTTAACAATCACCGCTATTTGGGCTAACATCCTCTCTTGTAAACCAAGCAGATTCGAACGGTATTCTTGTTGATCTGGTACGGAGAGTTCAGCGGCCACCGAGGGAGTCGGTGCTCTTAAGTCGGCTACGAAATCGGCTATCGTGAAGTCGGTCTCATGACCGACGCCGACAATGACCGGATGTTGTGCTCCAAATATTGTCCGGACCACTGATTCATCATTAAATGCCCAAAGATCTTCCAGCGATCCACCACCTCGCGCGACGATGATCGTGTCAATATCATTTCTCCCGTCCAACCATTCAATCGCGCGTACTATCTGGGATGGTGCATCTTGTCCCTGGACCAATGTGGGCGCAACCAAAACTGACACCAGTGGCCATCTCCTGCGCAATACATTGATGATGTCATGTAAAGCAGCCGCGTCGGCCGAAGTGACAATGCCGATCTTGGCCGGCATCGACGGTATTTCCTTTTTGTAACTTGCATCGAATAAGCCTTGGGCATCTAAGGCTTCTTTCAGCCTTTCAAATGCCAGGGCCAGGTCGCCCCGACCAGCCTGTTCGAGCTTCTCCGCATATAGTTGGTAAACCCCCCCAGCTTCGTATACTGAAATCCGACCATGGGCTAAAACGGCATCACCATCATCAGGCCAAAAACCCAGTCTATCGGCCGCCGTACGCCACATAACACACTTGAGTTGAGCGCCTTCATCCTTTAATGTGAAGTACAAATGGCCTGAGCGAGCACGAGTAAAATTAGACAATTCGCCCGAGATTACCAAATCTTGCAGACGATAGTCTATTTCAAATAGCTCGCGAATATAGCCTGTTAACTCACTAACAGTCCAGGTCTGGGTGTTAAAGCTAGCTTGCTCTAGAAACATTCCCTTTATTAATTATCGGCTATACCCGAATCAATAAGTAGACTGATTATCGAATTCTAAATCGGCTTCCTAAGTGGGTCAACCATGTGGCACCAGCCCTATTGCCATGCTAGAATTAAAAAAACAACCCTAGGAGGTAACAGCTGGAAGGATTAGAACTAGCGCACTTATTGGTCGATTCCATACTTGAAAAGAAAGGAGCCGACATATTACTACTTGACATAAGTGAGAGAGCGATATTTACCAGTTACTTTCTAATTTGTAATGGAGAAAACAACCGCCAGCTAAAAGCTCTGGTGGATGGTATCTCTACTGATGCCAAGAAGAAAGCAGATATATTGCCTTGGGGAACTGAAGGGGAGCCAGAGAGTGGATGGGTTCTGCTGGATTACGGCGACCTCATCGTCCACCTTTTCAGCCCCGAAATGCGTGATTATTACAATTTAGAAGAATTTTGGAGCAGCGGTCACATTGTTTTACGCATGCAGTAAAGAGACCCTGGACCGTATAAACGATCTTTCCAGAATGCAACAACCAAATTATTCGCGAATCCAGCTATCAGTTTCGCGACGCCATGCTACGATTTCACCAGGTGCGAAAAACAGGTTGACTTCTTTTTTGGCGTTCTCGATACTATCAGAACCGTGAACCAGATTCCGGCCAATTTCCATGCCGAAATCGCCGCGGATCGTGCCTGGAGAAGCGGTAACTGGGTTCGTGGTTCCCATGGTCGACCTCGCAGCTTCGATGGCAGCTTCGCCTTCCCAAACCATGGCAACAACGGGTCCTGAAATAATATAAGCTACAAGGCTTTCGTAAAAGGGCTTGCCTTCGTGAACAGCATAATGTAGTTCTGCTAATTCCCTGGTCATTAGTATAAACTTCATCCCTACTAGCTTGAGGCCCCGATTCTCAAATCTTTTAATGATCGAGCCTACAAGACCGCGCTGCACACCGTCGGGTTTTACCAATATTAAGGTTTGTTCCATTCGTGAATCTCCACCATTTACAGCAAAAACCCACCGGATCTCGCCTGTGGCGCGCTCAGCAACACCTAAGAAAGCCGGCGGGCTTGAACTATATTGTATTAAGGACCTATTTGTTTTGTCCTATATATTATCTAATGCTTGCCGGTAAACTTCAACAGCTTTTTTCAGCTGACCATTTCGGACATAGGTGTCACCCAGCAATCGCTGTAATAAAGGTTGCTGACCATAAGAATCAATTGAATATTCTAACTCAGCTATTAAATAGGGTAAACCTTCGCTCTGATCCAGTAGATGGTTGTAAGCTTCTAGAGCTGAATCTACCTCCCCGTTTTCCAACGCTAGACGCGCTGATTTAAGGTATTCAGAATCCAGGACGCTTTCGGCATCACCAAACAAGATATTGGCTTCTCGATCAATCTCGGCTACTCCGGCTGAAGCTGAATCCAGATCGGTAACAGGTTCTGAAACGATCAATTCTGGTGAACTAGCTTCGGCTTCGGCTTTAATCCAGCTGTCCGCATCGACCGTGCCCAAGGTTTCTAGCCAACCTAGCTCGTCTTCAGCTTGAGGCTGGGGTTCAGATTCGTCAAATTCGCTCTCTGACTCCGAGAATTCTGCTGTTATGGGTTCAGGTTCTCCAAACATATCAACCAGATCCGATTCAGCGACCAGCGAAATCTCGGCAAAGGATTCAGCCTCTCGCTCTTCAATCTCGGAAATCAACTCCTCTGCGTCGGTCATTATGGCCTCAGCTTCTAACTTTAACGCCGCAGCCCGGGCATCCAATTCTTCCGCCTCTTCTTCGAATATGATAGCTTCCACCTCAAGTTCAATGGCTTCAGTCTGCACTTCTTTATCAGCTGCCTCAAATTCTGCGGCTTCATCTTCCAGAATAATTGCACTTGGATCTTCTAGCTCAATGTCTTCTATTAAATCATCATCAACAGCGGTAAAGAGCGCAGCTTCGGCACCTAATACTTCTGATTCAGCCTTTAGCTCTTCAGCCTCGGATTCCAATTCAACAGCGACATCCTCGAGCAATTCCGCGTCGGCAATCAGATCTTCGGCTTCTTCCAGATCTTTGACGACTTCATCAACTGACTCAGATTCTGGTAGTTGACCAAATTCCTGAAGATCATCCGCTGGTTCAGTCTCTATTTCGAAAGTTGCCGTGTCCAATTCTTCGGCTTCAAGCAATTTTTCTACGGAATAGCCTGCAGCTCCTAAATCGATCCCCTCTTCATCGACAGCTTCGTCAAGAGCCTCATCCAATTCTCTCCGTAACCATTCGGGAGCTTCCGCCTCGGCTTCTTCACTATCGACTATTGTCAATTCTTCTATGTCAGCCCCTTGACGTGCTGCTAATTGCTCGAGCCAAGCCATTGCGTCTTCAGATTCTTCCCCTAGCTCAACATCTTCTGGCCCAGCACCCTCAAGTGAAGGCGCAACTCCCAACCCCAAGCCTACCTCCGAATCGTCCAACGCTGGTTCGGCATCAGCTAACGATGGAGAATCTATGGCATTCTCGTCAACAGGAATTTCAATATCAAGAGGTACTTCTTCCCGCTTTGGCTTTGGTTCAGGTTCCGCTACCATGTCTTCGAGCCAGGACAAAGCCTCGTCAAAATCGCCTGGCATTTCTACTTCTTCCAGGCCAGATGGCGCCATATCTAAATCATCACCTGGCAATGTGTTTGCGGCAATTTCCTCAGCCATACCGACGGACGGTAGGCTGTCCTCTGAATAATCTTCGAGCAATTCCTGATCTTGTGCGTCTTGTTCGGCCGCCATTTTCTCAAGCCAGGCCATTGCTTCATCGGGATCTTCTGGAATCTCACTGGTATCGAGAGCTGGCGTCGGTGCCGTATCTTCGGACAACGTGGGCAATTCCTCTTCTCTAGCCCCCTGACGTGCAGCTAATTGCTCCAGCCAAGCCATCGCTTCGTCCGGGTCTTCGGGCACTTCTTCCACTGTTCCATCCAATTGTTCAGCCGGTTCAACCTGAGATTTTAAGAGTTCACCAGAGGCCGATTCCAAACCCTCGTCGATATCTATAGAGTCTAGCTCAGATGCTAAATCACCCTCAACCTCTTGGATTGCTTCTTCAGCAAGGATAACTTCGTTCACCTGAGCCTCTTGCATCTTTGGGGCCAGTTCCGCTGGCATGACACCGGGAAGTGTGCCCATATCATCCAACCAGGTCATATCTTCTTCGCCGGCACTTCCCTCTTGATTAGCAGATTCCACATCGCCTTCATCCCAACTCAGAGTTGGTGGTTCATCAATTGCAGCACCAGAACCGGCCGCGATCTGGTCCAACCAGCTTAAATCATCCGCTTCTGCTGCTTCGGAACCAGCCGATCGTTCCAGTGATTGTTGATCGCGCAGCCAATCAGGAACATTCTCTTCAGGGATGGTTGGCGCCCGATCATAGATGGCGGTCGTCTCGATATCTTCATCACCCGTTTCTTTCTCAACCTCTGCCGCCGTTTCCGCGATACCAGCCGATATTTCGCCCCGAAGCCAATCAGGCACGGAGTCTTCTTCCGGCATATCTTGAGCGAGCTCCCCTTCTAGCCATTCGGGAGGCCTGTCTTCTAGCCGATCCAATAGCCCTGATTCATCTTCCACGTTCCGCTCTTCTTTTAACAAATTGGTGGGCTCACTACCTAATTCATCTAACCAATTAGCTTCGTTTTCTTCCTCAGAACTAGTTGTTTGGTCCTTTTCGGGATCGTCAATTGCGCCCATCGCATTATCCTCCATCATCGGATTTCTCGGCCGTAGCATTTTGGTCTTGCTCGTCGTCGGCACTACTCGGCCATGTAAACTCATCTTCTTGAAAATCACTGACATCGCCAGCTATTTCTTGGGCAATATCATCCGGCGGAGTTGGCGGTTCCTGTTCCTGGAAAACGAACTTATCACCAGAAGGTTCGTCGTTTATTTTCTCAGCTTTAGGCGCCAATTCATCTAACCATCCAATATCCGTAGCCTTATCGCTTTGGCCTTGTAACCAGCTATCAGCCGATCCTTGGCTTACCTCGTCCGGCAATTCTTCAAGGACTTCATCGGCATCCAATAGCCACTCGGGTAAATCGTCATCTTTTGCAGCACCATCAATGACGGGCCACTCAGAGCCCCAATCTTTATTATCGTGGCCTCCAAGATCATTGGCTTCAGAACCAGACCTACCAACAATCTCAGCTGGCTCGGCATTCTCTGCATGCCCCTCCGCGACTGTTTTGTCGAGACTAGTCACATCGCCCCGCTCTTCTTCAGGCAATTCAGGCAATTGATCGGTGAAACCAACAGTTTCATACAACCATTCTGGCAAATCATCGGTTACGTCAGAATCTTCTGCCAGGTCATCTAACCAATCCGAGCCCTTCTTCCGTTCCTCTTGCACTTCATCCAGATCAGGTAGGAGGGAAGTGCCTCTTTTCCGCCGGGCTTGCAATTCTTCCACCAAGTCGGTCATGTCATCATGAAGATCACTATACTCATCCGATACTTGACCTGTCTCCTTAGAAATGACCGGCTGTTCCCAAGAATCTATGCCAAAAGCTTCATCAACGATCGCTTCAGGAGATTGATCGGCCGGCGGAACTTCTTGCTCAATTCCAATCGGGGATTCGTCAGCCATGATGGTATCAAATTCGCCCAATTCCTCCTCAACCGGCACTGCGTTAATTTCAATAACCTCTTCATCCAATAATGCGGCATCAGTCAAAGTCAAATCTTCATCAAACAATTCTTCTGCCGCTTCAACAGGATCTTGCACTGCAGATTCTGATTCACTCGCGTCAACGGTTTCCGCGATCAAATCCAGCTCATTTTCGAGCAAATCAAAGATCTCAGGCTCAACTTCGGAGAGATAAGGATCGGATTTAACGGCATCGATCTCGCCAACCAATGCAACTAACTCATCCGAAAAGATTTCATCATCCGCAGATTCGTCCTTTAATCTTTCCTCAACAGCCAGACCTAAACCGGCCGCCAAGGCCACTTCATCTAACCAATCCTCGTCGATTGGTTCAGGAACATTTTGAAAGGCCGGTTCTTCTTCCTCTAGCTCGATTTCTTCATCAACGGTAAAACCAATTTCATGCAACCAACCTGGAATTTGATTACTACTAGCAGGGTCGCCAACCGACTCGGTCGCCAGATCATCCATGGCGCTACTCTGGCGCTTCGCGGCTGCTATCTCGTCAAGATCCTCGACCATGACTTCTTGGGGAAATCCTAATCCATCCCCCAAACTCAAAGCTCTTCCCAAGGTTGAATCAGGATCAATGCTTCTGGCGGTCATTAGAGTCAAAGATTGTACCCGTCGCCAATGTTCTTCAGCCTCCATCGGCCGGCTACTATGCATCCAGGCTGCCGCCAGGATAGCGTTAGCCTTGATGCAATAGGGCATCTCCTCAACAATACCCAAACACACCTCTACTAAGTCCGAGGGTCCCCCTTCCCAAAACAATGCATCGGCTAGGAGAATTTGAAGGTCAAGTCGTTTCGGTTTTTGCTTTAAGAGGCGAGTCAATTCAGAGGCAGCCTTACCATACATTGCGCTACGAAAATACAGACGGGCCAGGGCAGCACGGTTTAATTCAATACGCTCGCGAGTATAACCATCCCGGGCTGCGTACAGTTCCGATAATTCGTCCTGTATGGCCCGATTGTACGGGTCAAGCTCAAATGCCCTTTCCATATGCCAAACGGCTCGGGGCAAGTCAAGATTCTCCTTGTATGCAAGGGCCAACCCAGCCTGAACGATCATATCTTCTGGATCAGCGCTGGCTACCCGCTCAAATACGTTAATTGCTTCGCTGTATTTTTGTTGCTCTAACAGAACCCGGCCCAGCAACCGGTATGTATCCACGTGACGTGGATACTGTTGCAGAATATAACGGCAATGAGTCGCTGCTTCTGCCAGCCGATTTTCGTCAACCAGCTGTTCAATTTGATTCAGATAATCCTGCAGTGTGACACGAGGCACGTTCACTTATCCCCATATTGTCTCACTTCTAGTAAACATAAGTATTATGCTCTTAATCAATTAAGAAGGCAAATGGAGGTACTGCAAATTTGATAAGAGATTAGTAATGTCTGGCTCCGGTTGGATGGCTTCTCCGAGAGGGTCATCAACAGCATCCCTTCCGGTCAAAGCGTGAATGGCGTTTAGAACACCGAAAGAGAGTGCCTGCAGGTGGTAGCCCCCTTCTAGAACGACAACGAGTCGATCTTGGCACAGTGTGGCAGCCAAATCGACGATATTCTGATTTAATTTTGCGTATCCTGTCAGTGAAAGACTGGCAGCAGCCAGCGGATCAGCCCAGTGTGCATCGAAGCCGGCCGAGACAAGGATCAGATCTGGAGAAAACAGTTCTATTCGTGGCTTAATAATCTCGCGGTAAGCGAGGGAATAACATTGGTCGCCTGCTCCTGGTTCAAAGGGCACATTCAGTGTTAACCCCCTTCCTGGGCCGGCACCGATCTCGTTTAGCCCTCCACTACCTGGGTAAAAAAATGGGTGATGCATATGCAAAGATATGAATAGTACAGACGGATCTTCATAAAAAATCGCCTGGGTGCCGTTGCCATGATGGACGTCATAATCAATGATGGCAATGCGTTCGGCTTGGTGAACAACCTGTGCCTGCCTGGCGGCGATGGCGATATTATTAAAAAGGCAAAAACCCCCGACACGTTCTGCTTCGGCATGATGGCCTGGCGGACGGATCAATGCCAGACCGTTGGTCGCCCTGCCAATCATGACATCGTCGATAATTGCGCAGACCGTACCGGCAGCCAGACAAGCTTGTTCGAAACTCGCCACGGTCGTATAGGTATCTGCATCTAGATTGCCGCCCCCCATTTCTGATGCCCTGCGTACACGTTGGATCAAACGAAGGCCATGGACTTGGATTAATTGTTCATTGGCTGCCAGACGCGGCTCAATCCGCTCTAAATCTGCCAGCACCCCCTCGCGTTCCAACAGAGCCATAATCGCCATTACCCGGATGGCATTTTCGGGATGTCCGGCTTGGGTATGCTGGCTCGCCGGTACCGTACCGAGGAGCGTCGTCACTGCAGTTTATTTAACCTCCGAATAAGAGATTTACCAGTCCCTGACCATTATTGATCGACACAACCAGGGCAGCAAAAACGACCGAAACCATGGACATCAGCTTGATCAGAATATTGAGTGAAGGGCCAGAGGTATCTTTAAACGGATCGCCCACCGTATCACCTACGACGGCCGCCTTATGGGCAGGTGAACCCTTCCCACCATATTTACCTTCTTCAATATATTTTTTAGCATTGTCCCACGCTCCGCCCGAATTGGCCATCATCACCGCCAGAGCGAATCCAGCCGTCAGGCCGCCGGCCAGCAATCCCAAAACGCCGGCGACGCCAAAGAGCACACCAACGATGACGGGCACTGAAATAGCCAAAATCGACGGGGCGACCATTTCGCGCTGGGCGCCAGCCGTGCTGATTTCTACACAGCGCGCATAATCTGGTTTATCCGTTCCAGCCAGGATACCCGGCTTTTCCCGGAATTGGCGGCGAACTTCCTCAACCATATCGCCGGCTGCCCTACCCACGGCCCGCATGGTCATAGATGAAAAGTAAAACGCTGTCGCAGCGCCAAGGAATATTCCAATTAAGACCGCTGGATTGAGCATGTTGACGTCGAAAAAGACCATAAAATCGCGCATTGTCCAGTGTTCAATCGACCGACCAGCGAGCATAGGTAACGCATCAGAGGTATTATGGAGTGTCAAACCCAAGCGTACTTCCTCTAAATAGGCGGCCAACAAAGCCAGTGATGTCAAAGCAGCCGAACCAATGGCGAAGCCTTTGCCGATTGCCGCCGTGGTATTGCCGACAGCATCCAGCTGGTCGGTGCGCTCTCGTACCTGGGGTCCCAGGCCAGCCATCTCGGCATTGCCTCCAGCATTGTCGGCGATTGGTCCATAAGCATCAGTAGCCAGCGTAAAGCCAAGGGTTGACAACATGCCGACGGCGGCGATTCCCACGCCATAGAGGCCCATGGCTGGATTCACACTACCCCCCATCGCGTAGAAGCTAACGGCGATGCCGACAACAATAGCTACTACCGGCACAC
>JAHEJP010000462.1 GCA_024638855.1 Chloroflexota bacterium | reverse complement strand
AGGCGAAATCGCCACCGCCCTTCTTCGAGGCGATCGCCTAGGAGCATTGGCGGCCGCCCGCAGATACCGGGATTTATTCGGCCGAGATCACTTCTGGATCGAGCTTCAACGCCACTATTTGCCCGGTGAAGAGCGCCTGATGCCCAAGCTAACCGCCCTGGCCAATTACCTTCGATTGGGTTACGTGGCCACCAACAATGTCCATTACGCCCGCCGTGACGGTCACCGCTTGCAGGATGTGCTGGTTTGCATTCGCCACCGGCCGCAAAAAGATGAGCAGACGCGCGTCGAGCCACTGACGCTGGATAACGCCTCCCATTTGCGACGGCCAAACTCCGAAACCTACCTGAAATCGGCCAGGCAAATGGCCGCCCTCTTCGCCGATTACCCCCAGGCTGTATCCAATAGCCAACTCCTGGCCAATCGCTGCCAATTTGAACTGCAGTACGGATTACAAGACTTGCCCCACTTCCCCACCCCCCAGGGCATGAGCAGCAGCGCTTATTTACACCGTCTATGCGAAGAAACGATGCCCCATCGTTATCCGGACCATGAGGTCAGCCAGGTCCGCGCCCATATGATTCACGAATTAGCGGTGATCGACCGGGCCGGGCTGGCCAACTATTTCCTCATCGTCTGGGACATCGTCCGTTTCGCCCGCGAGGAGGGGATCCGCTGCCAGGGGCGCGGTTCGGCCGCAAATTCCCTGGTGGCTTATCTACTTTACATCAGTCCCATCGATCCCCTGGCCCACGACCTGGTCTTCGAACGTTTTTTATCCGAGGAACGCAAGGCTGTGCCCGACATTGATATCGACTTCGACGCCCAACGGCGAGAAGAGGTCATCCAGTATATCTACGAAAGGTACGGTCCTGACCATACAGCCATGGCCTGCACCTTCGTCACTTTCCGGAGCCGTAGCGCCTTGCGCGATGTGGGCAAAGCGCTGGATATGTCGCCCGAGGCTGTCGCCTCTGCGGTCGAAATCTTGCGAGTCAGGAGTCTGGGGATCGAAGACGACAGCAGCGCCGATAACGGTGGGGCCGAAAACGCCCAAAACGAAGAAGAACAAATAGAAATTGATATTGAGCCCGCACCAGACGAAGTTCAGTCACCGACGGGCTTATTGCTGGAGTTAGCCGGTCAAATTGATTCTTTACCCCGGCACCTGGGCATCCATTCAGGGGGCATGATCATCACCGGTCCACCGATGATGGGCCGGGTGCCGACGGAACCGGCCACCATGGCCGACCGGGTGGTGGTGCAGTGGGATAAGGATGGCCTAGAAGATGCAGGCCTGGTGAAGATCGATATCCTGGGTTTGCGCATGTTATCGGCCATTAGCGAAAGCCTGGAATTCATAGAGGAGCTGAGCGGCAGCGCGCCTGACCTGGATAATTTACCGGTTGACGATCCGGCCGTTTACGAAATGATCAGCCGGGCCGATACGCTGGGCGTTTTCCAGGTTGAGTCCCGAGCCCAGGCTCAAATGCTGCCCAAGCTACGGCCGCGCTGCTTCAACGACCTGGTGGTGGCCATCTCTCTGATCCGGCCGGGGCCAATCCAGGGCAATATGGTTCATCCCTTTTTACGCCGGAGGCAAGGTCTGGAGCCGATCACCTACGTTCATCCCCTGCTGGAAGCATCGCTATCGGAGACGCTGGGAGTGATCTTGTTCCAGGAACAGGTGTTGAAAGTAGCCCGCGACCTAGCCGGTTTCACCGCTGGACAAGGAGAATTGTTGCGCCGGGCTTTAGGCAGCAAACGAGCCAGCGAAGCCATCGAAAGGTTTTATGGCGAGTTCGTAACCGGGGCCGAAGCCAATGGCGTGCCGGCCGATATAGCCGAAGCAGTTTTTGATCAACTACGGGCTTTTGGCGGTTATTCCTTCGCCAAGAGCCACGCTGCGGCTTTCGCCGTGCTGGTTTACCAATCAGCCTGGTTAAAGCTGTATCATTTCGCTCCTTTTTACGCTGCCTTGCTCAACAACCAACCCATGGGCTTCTGGAACCCGGCCGTGCTGGTAAACGAAGCCCGGCGGCAAGGGATCCCGGTTTTGCCGGTGGACATCCACCTCAGCCTGGACCGCTGCCAACCGATCCAGGTAGATGGTCTGACCGGCAAGCGGAACGGTATCCGGCTAGGGCTAAATTACGTCAAAACGTTGCGGGAGGAGCATCTCCAACAGATCTTAACCGCCCGGGAAAAAGCACCTTTCTCCTCATTAAGTGATTTTTATAGGCGGATACGACCCGGCCGACGGGCGACCGAAAACTTGATCATGAGCGGGGCTATGGATAGCTGGGGTCTGCCCCGGCGCCAGCTTTTGTGGGAATTAGGTCAGGAAAGCGGCTCTCAGAAGAGCGGCTCTCAGAAGAGCGGTGCTGAAGATGAATTAGATCTACTGTTCACGGTGGAAGAAGCCGACCTGCCCGCCCTGTCGCCGGCCGAAGCCATGCTAGGCGAACAAGAGGTTCTGGGACTCTCCACCGGCGACCATATCATGACTTTCTTCCGCCAGGGGCTGGAGGAAGGCCAGATCCTGGACAGCGAGGCTCTGAACGCTTGTGCCCCCGGCCGCCGGGTGCGGGCGGCCGGATTATTGGTGGTCCACCAATCGCCGCCCACGGCCAAGGGCCACCACTTCCTCACCCTGGAGGATGAAAACGGCTTGATGAATATCATCATCCGGCCCCAGGTATACGAGCGCCACCGGCGGATATTACATGACTCCCGATTGTTGATCGTGGAGGGGGACGTGCAACAAGAAGGCGGCGTCACCAGCCTGCTAGCCCGCCGGCTGGGGGTCTTGCGGACTTAGATCCGTTCCACCGGCAAACTCATGGACAAAACCGACTCGAGGGTTATCATTGAGCCCCATGGAAAATCAATACCTGGACCCACCCGTTGCCGTGGCCTTAAGTGCCCTAAATATATCTTATCGCCTCTTCCGCCATCCAGGCCCCGTTCACTCGCTAGAACAGGCTGCCCAGGAACGAGGTCAAAAGCCAGGACAAGTGGTGCGAAGCATCCTTTTCCGCCTGTCTAAGGGCTACTACGTCATGGCCCTCATGGCCGGCCCGGAGCAAATTTCCTGGTCCGCCCTGCGCCAATATCTGGGCCAATCTCGGATCACCACTGCCAGCCGGGAGGAAGTGCTGCAAGTGACCGGTTACGAGCTTGGTGCGGTAGCCCCCTTTGGCTTGCCCGGTCCACTCAGGGTTTTGGTCGACCAAAGTATCTTGGAAGAGGAAGAGATATCCATCGGGTCAGGAGAACGGGGTGTCACCATCATCCTCAGCAGCCAGGAGCTTATGAAGGCCCTGGGGGATGTGGAAGTCGTCCAGCTTAAGAAAGAATAGCAGGACAGGCTCCGCTCGCTCAGCGCTTTCCTCTCGGAAACTTATCAACTAAGAGGTTCAACCATGCGTAAAATCTTAGAACAATTAGGACAATTCGGAGTTGTCCCGGTGGTGGCTATCGCCGATGCGGCCGATGCGGTCCCCCTGGGAAAGGCCCTGTCGGCCGGGGGCTTGCCTTGCGCCGAGATCACCTTTCGCACTGCGGCCGCGGCGGCGGCCATAAAAGCCATCAGCAGCCAGTGCCCAGAAGTCCTGGTAGGTGCCGGCACGGTATTGACGATAACTCAAGCCAAATCGGCCGTCGCCGCCGGGGCACGGTTCCTCGTCACCCCAGGCTTCGACCCATCCGTTGTCGATTGGTCCATGGAACACCAGGTGCCCATCATCCCGGGCGTCATGACCCCTACCGAGATCAATATGGCCCTCAAGAAAGGGATTTATCTGCTTAAATTCTTCCCGGCCGAAGCGGCC
>JAHEJP010000461.1 GCA_024638855.1 Chloroflexota bacterium | reverse complement strand
GTAGTTCTTGGCTCGCCGCATCACCTCACTTTTCATTTTTATCTGTTCTGTCCAGATCTAATTGACACAAAGTGTCCTACCTTTCCAAATTATATTCTTTTTGCCCAAATTCCCAAGAATCTGGTATTTTTTCCATGTAATTTGCCCAGAAGGGGCAAAGGTTAAAAACCCCAACCGCCTCAATAACCTTCTCCAACCAACCATTTTGACGTCCAGTCCAAGACATTGAGAGCTTCGTCAATATCGCTGAGATGAGTTCGAAATGAACTGATGGCTAATCTCAAGACGAACTGACCGCCGACGCGGGTTGAGCTTATGAATACCCGGCCGTCCTCCTGGATCTTTTTCGTCAGCAGCTCGTTAAATGCATCGGCGCTCCCCCTCTCGGGCAAATAACGGTAGGTCACCACTGACAAATCAGGATATGGCCCGACCTTGAAACCTTCGACGAGTTGAATCTTTTCGTGAAAATAACGCGCCAGTTGAATTTTCTCCGATAAAGCGGCCCGAAATGGCGCCAGGCCAAAAAGCTTGAGCGGCAGCCACAATCGTAGCCCACGAAAATGTTTGGTCAGTTCCGGCGACAAGTCGGCTGGGGATACCTCCGCGATTTCATCGGGCACATCCTGCATGTAGGCGGCCGCCCAGTTTTGCGAAGCGTAGAGTTTAGCCCCATCCTTGACCAACACAGCCCCGGTTCCGTATGGCAGGAACAGGGTCTTATGGGGATCCATCACCAGCGAATCAGCTTCCTTCATCTGGCTTAAGACCGCTTGACCCTCGGGGCATAAGATAAAGAATCCACCATAAGCGCCATCTGCATGAAACCAAAGGTCGTATTGCCTTGCAATAGCGGCAACCGGTCCCAGCGGATCAACCGAGCCCGTGTTAGTTGTTCCAGCCGAAGCCACGACTAACCAGGGATTTAGGCCGGCCGATCGATCGGCCTCAATGGCTTCTCTCAAAGCCCTGGCGTCCATCCTGTACCGGTCATCAACTCGAACTTTTCGCGTTAGGCAACTACTTAACCCGGCGACGTGTATCGCCTTTTCAACGCTGTGGTGGGCATGTTCGGTGAAATAGATAACAGACCGGCTCACTTCGTCACCCGTTATGCCGTGGGTGTCGCGAGCCGTGACGATAGCTATCAGATTAGCGATGCTACCCCCTGATGTTAGATTGCCTGCTGGCTTATTGGCATAGCCGACTGCATCGGCCATCCAGCTTATCAACATATTTTCCATCCGTACTGCGCCAGGCGAAGCGAAAAAATGGCCTGAATAACGGTTGGCGATGGCTGCCAGATAATCACCCAATGCGGCCGGGAATACCCCGCCACCCGGGATAAAACCGAGGAATCGACCTGAGGTGGTCGTGATCCCACTTTTATCAACATTCTCACCCAGCAAAGCTAGAGCCTCTTCAATTTCTATCCCTTCCTCGGCAATAGGCGATTCATAAAGCCCCCGGCCATCAACCGAGGGATAGTTGGCCGGCGACTCGTTTACTCCCTCCAAATATGCCTGGCTATAGGCGATCACCTGATTGATGAGTTGATCTCTTTGGGCAACACCGGGTTCTAACATTCGGGCATTGGATTCCAGCGTTCTGATCTCGTTTATCATTGGGTCACGAACATCCTGCTCTTCCCCACTATTATTTGATATATCAATCTAAACGATCGATTTTGCGGTCGATAATCGGCCGCCAGCACTTTTGGCTCCGGTTTGACAAACCATTTCGCTTCACTGATGTACTCCAGTGACTAGTGAAAAGAGCGATTATTATACAAGTCGACGCTCCGAACAATATTTCCAAACCTCGGAAATAATGTCACGAATAAACTAACCGATAGAGCGTGGGGTTACCAGGGAGCTTAGCCGTACGGCTCATCTTCAATTAATTCCGAATTTAGATTATTTATGATTTGGTGATGAGGTGCAAATAAACCTCACCAAATGGTAAGTTGCATGGATACTTTCGTAGGATAAGGTTTTGCGCGGGAAGGTGTAACGACGCTATGGGCGGCACTAATTGCTATCTTGCACCACTGCTATCTTGCACAAGTTGACATTCTATCAAAAATTTACTAATATGTCGTTAAGCGACACGTTGTTTCACGACGTATTTTGGAGGATGTATGGATGTACGATCAAACTTGCCCCTCACTGAAGTAACCCTTTTCATTCTGTTGAGTCTGGCGCCTCAGCCGAACCATGGTTATGCCATTATGATGGAGGTCGACACGTTGAGTCGCGGCCGTGTCCGACTCAGTACCGGCACACTCTATGGAGCTATCAAACGGTTACTTGAACAGGGCTGGATTGAGCGGGTAGGGAAAGATGAGGGGAAGAAAAACGGCCGTATCCGCAAATCATACCAACTCACCGACCTGGGGCGGCGCATCTTGAAAGCGGAGACGGAGCGGCTGCAAACATTGGTGACCGCTGCCCATGAAGTTATCACCAGAACGGAAGCATGACCTGGGTAATCCGAATTTACACACTGCTGTTGCGGTTATACCCACCTGAATTTCGCGATGAGTTTGCCGAGGAGATGACGGCCGTTTTCATCGAAGCCCTGTCTGAGGCCCAAAAGCGGGGACGGCTGTTACGATTATTCTGGTGCGGGAAGGAATTTTTTGACCTGCTCACATTACTAGTGCGAGAACAGTGGCTTAGTTTACGCCGGGAGGAAGCTGTCATGAACCCAATTTTGTCTGCCAATCATGCCCATGATGCCGATGCAATGCAGGCAGAAACGCCCCTGGAGATCCTTGCCGGGATCTTTCCCTTCATCCTGTTCGGACTGATGTTTACCTTGCTGGGGTTTAATTACCATATGCAGTCGGCGCTGATGAGAAATGGCATGGTCGGCTATCTCATTGTCCATGGTTTCCTACTAGTTGGTCTGGGCATTGGTTGGGCGCTGCGTTTTCCCCGCTGGAGCTATGCCTATCTTGGCGCTGTGGTGATGACTTCGAGTTGGTTGGCCGGGATCGCCACCGTTGGTTTCCGCATATTCGGCTACACATTCGGACGAGAAGAATGGGGCTGGCGAGGGTGGATGCCATTATTGGCGTTAACGGCCGTTATGCTGTTATTCACGCGCTCTCTTCAACCATTGGTGCAGTTATTTCAGGGCATTCGACGAGACTGGACGCGGTTCTCGTTTGGCCTTTACGCGGCGCTGGCATGGTTGTTGCTGCTCATCACTTATGACGGCAAAACTTGGTACAACCAGACCCTCTACCTGCCTTTGAACTTATTTCTACTGACGCTGGTGATTACTGGCGGCACGTTCGTTTACATGTACAGGCGGCGGCCCTGGCCGCGAGTGCTGGCGCTGCAAGCGACGCTCATCCTGTACTTCCTCGTCTCGGCGCTGGTAACAACGCTGGATGGTCATCAAGAATTTGGCTCGCCGCCAACGGCCTTTGGCTGGCTTACATACCTCCTCTTCTTGCTGATGTGGGTGTCAGTGCCGCTTTTACCGGGACTGGCACACCAGGCCTGGCGACGTCTCCGGCCCATTTGAGGTAAACGTGATGAAGCAAACGGCCGTTTTCCTGCTCACTCATCTTTTTTCGTTTACGGTTCGACTATACCCATTTAGTTTTCGTGCCGAATTTGGGGAGGAGATGACAACCGTTTTTACTCAAGTGATGATTGAATCGGCTAAACGGGGTTGGTCATCAGTAACGGCCGTCTACCTCCGCGAATGCCGCGACTTGCCCCTAAACCTGGCGCGGGAACATTGGTATTCATTAACAAAAAGAGAGATTCCCGTGATGACAATTCACAAAAAGCCCGAATGGTTCTTTTACCCGGCCTGGATTATT
>JAHEJP010000460.1 GCA_024638855.1 Chloroflexota bacterium | reverse complement strand
CTCTATTGCCCCCTTAGATAGAACTATACTCACTAGAGGTCAAAAGAGAAGTGCTATTCAGCACGCCTGAGAAGTGACGATTATCATGTTTCGCAGCGGGAACCAAGAAAAAAGCCTACCACCGCGGCCATCAGCAGCCTTTTGGCGTTTTTATCGGCTACCAGACCAACTTCTCCCTCACCCGCCGGCCCAAATCCTCTACCGCTTCCGGCCCGCCTCGCGGTGCATCGGGCCATTCGTCCACACGCTGCCCCCAATACTCTTGCGGCGTGCCTGGATAGCGGGCCACCACCCATAGATGCAGGTGATCCACATGATGGCCCAGGACGAACAGGTAGATATGCTCGGCCGCGGCCACTTCCCCCAAGGCACGGCCGAGACGGCCGGTCAATAAACCCACCCGTTCCGCCTCCGGCCCGGTCAGGTCGCCTATCCCCGGCGCGTGGCGTATGGGTTCCACCAGGAAAGCGCCCAGGTAGATCGTACTCTCACCCTCGGGGATGGCAGGGTGGCCTATGTAGACTAGATCGTCTTCGTAAACGGCCCCACCGGGAAACTGAATCTCGCCCCGGTGCTTGCGGCAAATGAAACATTCGTCAACGATACCGCTCGCCGTCGGAGATCTTATTCCAAGGCCAGCGCTATGGCCTGGTCCAGCTTCAGCGATCGGCCGGTTTGCCAGGCGGCCGTCGCCGCTTCATCGCCCAATCTCTGCCGCGTTGGTTTCAAGATTTCATCCAGCTTGGCCTGATCCGTCTCCGATAGCGGCGTGCCGATGCCTTCCCGGAGCTTGGAACCCGCCCCGGCCAATTGTAACGCGAGATCCGGCCGCTGCTGCAAGGCCAACAGACCGCTGATACTTTCTAGCAAGTAAGACAGCATCCAACGGTCGCCCAGGTCCCGGTTAATGAGCAGGCTTTCACTGTAAAGCTCCCGCGCATGATCCAAATCACCTTGGGCGCGCATCACATTTCCTAGATTTAATAGGGCGTTGCCCAACATCCATTTATCGCCCAGCTCCCGGTAAACAGTGACCGCTTCTTCCAAGTGGGCCAGCGCCTGATCAAATTGGTTCTGATAGTTGGCCAATTCACCTAGGTTGTTGAGCGAGTTGGCGATAGACCACTTATCGTTAAGGCCGCGGCGAATGGCTAGGCTTTCCTCAAATAAGGCCTGAGCGTGATCGAAATCGCCCTCATTGGCCGCCGTGATGGCCAGGTTGTTCAGCAGATTAGCCACATTCGTCTGATCGTCCAGTTGGCGGCGGATAGTCAGGCTTTTTTCATAACTGCTGCGGGCTTCCCCTAAATGACCATGGTAGAGGGCCACAGAACCGGCGCAAACCAATGCTTTGGCCAGGCCGGGTTGATCGCCCGATCGCTCGGCTATCGATCGGGCCTGGTCGAACCAGGTTTCTGCCTGATCATAATTGCTCTGTTTACGTTCCAACTCGCCTAACCCAATTTGGCATTGGACCTGCAACCTTTGGTTCTTTTGTCCCTCGGCTAATTCCAGCGCCTCCTGGAACATATTTGTCGCCTGATCGTAGTCGCCCACGGTGTCCATTACCTGGCCCAACATGAACAACACCCGGCCCCGTTCGCTAACGTCCAATAGCGGCAGCAGCCGTTGGAAATAGTCGATGGCTACCCCGTTGGCATATTCGGCTTGAGCTGCTTCGCCAGCTTTTCGTAAATATTCGCGCTTCTTTTCCTTATTCTCGCTGCGATCATAATGTAAGGCTAACAAATCCAGGTATTGATACAGCGTTTCCCCGTAGTTGGTTTCAATATATCCGCCTATCTGTTCATGAAGCGTAGCCCGCGTGGCATACGGCAGGCTCTCGTAGGCCACTTCCTGGGTGACCACGTGTTTGAACAGGTAGACCAACTCCGGTTCCGGCTTATCCAGGGCCGTCAGTTCAACCGCGCTCAGGACTTCTAGATAATCTTGCACGCCGCTCAATTCGCCTAATTCTGGATAAACGCCCCAGACCATGGCAGCCCGGAACAAACGGCCGATCACGCTGGCCACTTTTAGCGTGATTTGTTGGTGTTCGTTCAGCTGGTCGATGCGGCTGAGGATAAGGCTGTAGATACTGGTCGGCAGATCGATACCGGCTAACCGTTGGGAATCATGGGGGTCCACCCCCAGATCCTTCAGGTAGTTGAGGATTTCTTCGATATAAAAGGGATTGCCTGCCGCTCGCTGGGTGACCATATCCATAAACTCAGCCGGCGCGTCCGTCTCTTCGCCAAGAAACTGCTGTAATTTTAATTGAATGAGCCGCTCCGCCTCTTCAGGCGTGAAATCTTCCAATTCAATCTCGGTGAAATAGGGCAGTGAACTCACGCGCGGCGATTGTAAACCCTGGACGTCCGCCGGCCGGTAATCGAGGACCAGCATCACCGGCAAATTGCTGGTAGCCCGTCCCAGGACTTCAATGAGGTCGTGGGATAACGGATCCAGCCAATGACAATCTTCCAAGACCAATAATAACGGCGTTGCCCTGGCCCAGGCCTGCAAGCAGTCTACCAACAGCGATTCCAACGAAGTTTTGCGCAACTTGGCATCGAAGTTGCGGGTCAACTCCGAATCGGGAATGGTCAGGTTCAGTACAGCGCCCAAGAGCGGCAAGCGCGGTAACAACGCTGGATCGATTTTGGCCAGCTCCTCTTCTAAGACGGCGATCTGTTTCTCCACCGACCAGGTGGGATCCAGACCAAAGATGCCTCGCCAAATCGATTGCCAGACCAGGTAACTGGTATTGGCGCCATAGGATTGACATTCGCCCCCATAACTCTCAAAGCCTTGTTCTTGGGCCAGGCGAATGACCTCGGCCGCCAACCGGGATTTCCCCATGCCGGCCTCGGCCGTCAGGCCGATGATCTGCCCTTTGCCCTTTAAAACCAGGGCCATTTTTTCGCGGATGAGATCCAACTCCTCCGTCCGGCCGATCATGGGCAGCAGATACCTGGGTTCGGAGAGTTGGATTCCTCGCTGCCGGCTCTCCCGGTTCAGTTCAAACAGGGTGATCAGTTCGGTTTTACCCTTCACCCGGATATTCGGTAGATTCTGCCAACGAAATGTCTCGCCGGTTGCCTGGCGCACCCATTCGCTGGCTAAAATTTGACCGGGTTTCGCGGCCGCCATCAGGCGGGCCGATAAATTGGTGGCATCACCCAACACGCCGTATGTCCGGCGCGTTTTGCTGCCGTAGGCGCCGGTCCGCATCCGGCCCTGGGTCAAGCCGATTTGCACCTCATCCAGGTAATCCAACCGATTCGCTAACGTTCGTAGTTCGAGGGCTGTCGCCGCAGCCCGGATGGCGTCATCTTCATGGGCTACCGGAGCGCCAAAGGCAGCGTACAAATAACTACCTTTATCGCCGATGGTGAGCTGGATCAGGCTGCCTTCGTATCGCATGAGCAATAACTCAACCTGGCCAATAAAGGCGTCCAACTTTTGAGGAGCCTCAGGATCGTCGTCATAGCGAATGCCGCTAAAACGTAAGAATAAAGCGACGGCCGGACGGAGTTCGGCCAAAAACTCGCCACGGCCGCTGTTCAGTCGTTGGTGTACGGGCGGCAGCATCCAGGCCCGTTGTTCTTCATCACTAAGCCCGTCCCCGGGCCCGTCGCCGGCCAATTCAGGCCAGGGCGTCTCAGATACCGCGACGCGCAACTCGCTGACGGCGGCAAAGCGCTCGCCCGTTTCCTGATCCTCTCGCCATTCGGAGATGACCAGCTGATCGCCCAGCGCCTCGGCCGCCGGACCATGCAGGATCACCTCGCCCCGTTCGGCCTGGTGTTCGGCAGCGGCCATATTCTCCAACGTTTTACCG
>JAHEJP010000459.1 GCA_024638855.1 Chloroflexota bacterium | reverse complement strand
TCGGGAGACATATGGTGTCGGCTAAATCTAAAAATGATCGATTAAAGGATCTGAGGGTTGCAATTATTGGTATGGGTTTGATGGGTGGATCGCTGGCAATGGCGCTGAAGCCGCATGTAAAATCTATCATCGCCATTGATAACAACTTCCAAACCCTTGAAAAAGCCAAGGAACAAGGTTTGGTTATCGAGGCTACCAGTAACCTGGCTTCTGGTATTAGGAGGGCGGATCTGCTCGTTCTGTCTACACCTGTTAATACGATCATTGATTTGCTAAATCAGATCCCCTCAGTAAAAGCAGAAGGTTGCATGATAATTGATTTTGGTAGCACTAAACGGGCGATATGCGAGACAATGGACCAGCTGCCTGATCGTTTTGATGCAATTGGTGGACACCCACTATGTGGCAAAGAAGTGAGCGGCTTAGAAGAAGCACAAGCTGATCTATTTAAAAAACGCTCGTTTGTTTTGTGTCCTGGCGATCGATCAACCCGACAGGTGGCGTTGGTCGCCAAACAATTAATTTACGCCGTTGGCGCTTTTCCTGTTTTACTGACCCCTACTGAGCACGACGTCATTGTATCCGCTACCAGTCACCTGCCATATGTGGTCTCGACGATTTTGTTTTCCCATGTCAGCTCTCAGGCAAAAGAATCACATTGGGACGTTAGCGCTTCTGGATTTAAGGATACTACAAGGCTAGCTGGATCCAGTCCCAAAATGATGTTAGACATTCTCCGCAGCAATCGTGACCAAGTTATCATTCAGATTGCTGAATATCAAAGATTACTTGGCGGATTCAAGGATATTCTCGAATCACAAGATGATGTAGCGCTTTTTTCAATACTGGATAATGTTCAAAGAGAATACCAGTACTATCGTCAGTATCTATCTTCAAAAGAAGTCAAAGGAATCACCGCTAGAAACGAAGAAATGTACGACGAAGAGTAAGGTTGACAGATGTATTTACTAATCATGGTTCTCGACGACAGCACAAAATTGAATGAAATTCTTGAAGGTTGGCGCAAAGCCGGAGTGCCGGGAATAACGATATTGGAGAGCACAGGTATAAATCGTGTCCTGCCTAGACATTCTCCCCAACCAATGTTCGCTGGATTCAGCCATGTTTTTGGAAGTGGCCGTGTAGGGCATAATACGTTATTTGCTATCGTTGATTCTATGAAAATCGCCGAGGCGGCCGCTGCTGCAACAGAGGAGATTTTGGGAGACTTACGGCAGCCGCATACAGGAATCATGAGCGCCCTTCCAATTGAAAAAACCTGGGGCATCCCGGAACCTTATTTCGACGAACAGTAGAGCTAGGGCAAACATCATGCTTGCTGATATTTCACCATGGCTATTGTTTGTCATCAGCGCTGCAATCGTGGTTATCATTGCCAATAAGTTAGCGCTTTACGGAGATGTCATTGCCGTCCGTACCAATCTAGGTGGGCTAATTGTCGGCACGATCTTTTTGGCGGCCGCAACGTCATTACCTGAATTGATCACCTCGATAAGCGCTTTTCGTCATGGTGTTCCAGACCTCGCTGTCGGCAACCTTTTTGGCAGCAATATGGTTAATGTCTTGTTATTAGCCATCATCGATTTAGTAAATTACCAGGTTCCATTGTTGCGACGAATGGCTGTTAGCCACACTCTAACAGCCGTATTGGCTTCATTGCTTATGCTGATGTCCGTCATCTTTATGCTGGCCAATCTGGGATTGACAATTGGTTGGGTCGGAATCGATAGCCTTATCCTCGTTGGCATGTATTTCGGTGGTGTATGGCTGATTCAGCAAGAGAATCAGCCTTCCAAGGGCTCTGCCAAACCCAAAGTTATGCCAATCGAAGATAAATTTCCCTCGTTGGGCCATGGAATCATTGGATTTCTGGTGGCTTCAGCCATTCTCATTCTGGTTGTTCCCCAACTTGTGAGGGCCAGCACCGAAATAGCCGAGATCACAGGCTTAGGCAGCAGTTTCATTGGTACCTCGCTCTTGAGCGTAGTCACTTCGTTGCCTGAGCTGTTAGCTGCTATAGCGGCCGTAAGAATCGGCGCATTTGACTTAGCCGTTGGCAATCTTTTTGGGTCGAGCGTCTTCAATATGTTGAGCTTGGGTGTGGCTGATTTCTTTTATACTGACGGCCGGTTGCTTGGATCCGTTGATCCAATATTTGCTTTGGTTGCGTTGCTGGCTTTGTTGTTGACAAATATGGCTTTGCTTGCCAATCTGGCCCGGATTGAGCGCCGTTTTCTATTTATCGAACTGGATTCAGCCGCGATAGTAGTTGTCTATCTTGCAGGTATGTATCTCTTGTTCATACGAGGCGGATAAGGCAATGACTATGGCTGAGGGTAAATTTGTTGTAGCCTCCTGCAATGCAGGATAATTTTCCGCTACAATGATCACGCTTGTCATCCGTAATTTGGTACTATCAAGTCAAACAAATACGAAGAGGAGATTCGATCAAACATTTTATCTAGGAAGGGACGGTCGGCTATATTTGCCTGAACAACTGGAGAATCGCTGCTGTCTTCTAACAAGCGAGCCATGACTAAGGATAAATCAACCGCTGTGGCTTATCCACCTGGAGATACGGCTTTGCCTAGCGGTAGATGATCTCTGCCAGTGGCGCAGCCCACATTGTGAACAGAATGTCCCAGTTCTGTTTCGAGCAACTCTAATTCATGGGCTTTGGCATTGGTTTCACAAAAACCTACCCAGTCGTATCGATGTCCGACCTTATCATCAAAACGATGAGCCTTGTTAGGAGAAAATGACGATAGCTTATAAACCTGCTTTCCCAACGGGCCTCACTCTATCATCCTCGACCAGTATTGTAACGTTCTTGATCGGTTGACTCTTCTAGTCACCGAATCTAATGCCTTGTGCCAGAGGAAGCTCGTTTGACCAATTAATTGTATTCGTTTGGCGACGCATGTAGGCTCGCCAAGCATCAGATCCTGATTCGCGACCACCGCCTGTTTCTTTTTCCCCTCCAAATGCTCCGCCAATTTCCGCTCCGGAGGTCCCAATGTTTACATTCGCAATACCGCAATCGGAACCCATCGCCGAGAGAAAGGTTTCGGCAGTCTTTATTGAGTCGGTGAATATGGCGCTAGACAATCCTTGGGGCACGCTATTGTGCATTTCGAGCGCCTGAGCGATATCCTCAAATTCCATTATGTATAAAACGGGTGCAAATGTTTCTTCCTTTACTATTTTCGTTTGATCTTGCATGTGAAGGATGGTAGGTTCGACAAAATTTGGACCTATATCGGCTCTCTTTTTACCGCCAAACAGAATCCGACCTCCATCTGCTAACGCTTGCTGAATGGCTTCAAACATATTCTCTACAGCGTCTTGGGAAACCAGAGGGCCCATCAAGGTATCGTCATCCAGAGGATCACCAATTTTTACTTGGCTATAAGCCGATACCAGTCTTTCTATTAATTCTTCGACTAGATTTGAATGAACTAGAAGTCGGCGTGTTGTCGTACACCGTTGGCCTGCTGTACCAACTGATCCAAATAAGACTGCTCGTGTAGCTAAATCCAAATCAGCATCTTCTGCTACGATGATGGCATTGTTTCCACCACATTCCAACAGTGTGCGGCCAAGGCGTCCGCCCACAACTTGCGAAATATGTCGACCAATCTTTGTTGAGCCCGTGAACGAAATAAGCGGTAACCGCCTATCATTAATTAACAATTCTCCCACATCAGAACCCGTACCAACGACAAGGTTGAATACAGCTGAAACGCCATGGTCCGCCATGACTTGATTACAGATGTGCTGCAGCGCGATAGCAGTCAACGGCGTTTGTTCAGATGGTTTCCAGATTAC
>JAHEJP010000458.1 GCA_024638855.1 Chloroflexota bacterium | reverse complement strand
ATTACCGATTGGCGGTCAACCAACGGCCGATGATGGCGCAAGCATTATCATGACCGAATTAAGCGGAGAACAATATGGCACTGTCCTGTATGATCACTGGTACAGTTGGCAATGGCGCTACCATTTGTTTGACCAGCCCGTTTATGTTAGTTGGTTCCCGCATCTAGAAAATTTGGGGTTGGATCTGTCTGCGTTTGGTAGGGTTAGCGGTCCTCGTTATATCGTCTTGCCCAATTCATCATATGCAGATCCAGTCATCAGGACGATTGCTGAACAAGGGTTTAAGTTGCAGGCAGTTAGGTCAGTTCACATGATCGATGGCAGTCCCGGCATGACACTTTATAAAATTAACTGGGATTAGGGCAGCGCATTTTGAGCAATTCAAGAAGTCATCCATCGGGCATCCCTGATTCCAGTTGGAAAGTGGTTTTAAAAAAGCTTCTACCCTTCTTTGCCCTGGCGGTTGTCATCCTCATCTTCTTCAACCAGCTGGCTCTTGGCGATTTAATCCTCGCTCGGGGAGACGTACAGCTGTATTTTTACCCCTATTGGCACCAGGCATCGGCAGCCCTAAGAGCCGGTCACATCCCGTTATGGAATCCTGCACTATTCATGGGGACACCGTTCCTAGCCAACAGTCAAGTGGGCTTTTTCTACCCGCTGAATTGGCCTCTTTGGCTTTTACTGCCAGCGCCAGAAGCAGTGAATGCTTCAATTTTATTGCATCTGTTCATTGCCGGTAGTGGCACCTATCTAGCTGGTCGGAAATGCTTAAAGCTAGACCTGCCAGCCTCATTGATAGCAGCCGTTCTCTTTTCATTGGGTGGTTATGTCACCGCCCAAATCGAGCATGTGAATCAGGTACAAGGAATAACCTGGCTTCCCTGGTTCTTGCTAGCTACAGGTACCTGGAAATCATCTCCAGGGCAATGGCGAAGCGCAGCAAAACTAGCTGTTATTTTGTCACTCCTTTTTGCTCTTCAAATCCTTGCAGGCCATACGCAGACGGCATTCATAACCTTCGTGGGCCTTTTCATCTGGTTAACGGCACAGGCCACGACCGATTGGTGGCGAAGTAGGAGCGTTGAATCAAGTTCCCGGCGATTCCACGACTTTTTCGTGCAGATTGCTTATACCTATTTCCCTTTGTTTATCGCTATTATCATGACAGCAATCCTTGCCTCTGTTCAAATTCTGCCGACGCTTGAATTGACGGCTTACTCTAGCCGCCAAGGCGGTTTGCCGGTTAATGAAGCGCTTTCCTTCTCTTTACATCCACTATTACTGACCCGTTCGCTGTTTCCGGCTTACGTTGAACCAATTTTTAGTGAATATATCGCTTTTTTACCTTTAGCTGCCCTGATTCTCGCCTTTATCGCTGCTTGGAACTGGCATCGACGTGCAGGTGCCTTTCAGTCACTCGTTCTGGCTGCCAGTGGTCTATTCCTGGCACTGGGTATTTTTAATCCCTTTTACCAGTTGCTGGTTCGCTCTCCAGGGTTTAACTTGTTTCGGGCGCCAGCGCGATGGATGATCCTCTATGCTTTGGGTTTGGCTCTTCTGGCTGGACTCGGTTGGCAGATCCTGGCCGACGAGAGCAAGGTCACGAGAGGTGAACGATTCCAGAGTGAAATTAGAAGACCGGCGATCGTTGTTGTAATCATCATCGTTGCCTTGATGGTTTGGGCCTTGATCGCAGTCAATTTTTCAAGCTGGTTGCCTGTCGGTACCGAAGCTTCTGTGACTGTTCCGCCTACAACTACGTTTCTGGGCTGGATTGCCGAACTCCTAATCGCCATCGTGATACTTATCTTTCTTCGTAGATTATCAGGACTTGCCAAGATTGGTCCCTTATTGATTGCCGGCATCCTTATGCTGGTCCTGTTCCTCGGTACCCGAGCGCTAAGCTACAATCACCCGACAACTCCTGAAGCATTCTACGAATTACGGCCACCGATTTCTAGGCTGCAGCTCCTGGCTGGATGCCCGGACCAAGACGACAACTGTGAGCAACCGGGAGCGAGATATCTAAGTCTATCAAATATCTTTTTCGATATTGGCGACCAGGCCGAAATCGATTCAATCTATCAAGACCAGCTATCGGAGCGGGCTCGCTTCGATTATACGGTGGCTACGAAACAAAAAGAGATTATCGGCCCAAACCTATCGATGATTTATGGTTTATCAGCCGTGGATGGCTTTGACGGGGGCATCCTACCATTGGGAAATTTCAGTGAAGTCGTTCGACTGATCATGCCTTCTGGCGAGAGAAATATAGACGGCCGGTTACGTGAACACCTTTCGAGCGTGCCTGAAGAGAAGTGGCTTGACTTGTTCAATGCCGGTTATGTCATCACCGACAAAGTGGAGGATGTTTGGAGAGAAGATGTCTTTTTTGACCGGCAGCATACCGTTACGATGAAGCCTCAAAGCCCACCAGTATCCGTTGGCCATGTTCCCGCTTATGAATCGACTGGATTGTGGTTGTTGACTGAAGGTCATCCAGGAGCAGTAGAGGTGGTTTCTACCAGTGGAAAAGTCCACATTGTACAGCCAACAGTCATCTCGGATGAACTATTTCAAGTTAGCTGGCCTGAGCCGATGATTTTGCAATCCATCAGTATCTTGCCTTGCACGAATGATGATATGACCGCCAATGGCTGCGCAGGGTCTTACCGCTTATTGGGACTGGCTCTGGTCGATTCAAGGGATGAAACATTCCAACCTGTCGTGCCCGGACAGTATCGCCTGATCCATTCGGGCGATGTCAAGATATATGAAAACCTCGACGCCTTGCCAAGAGCTTTTATCGTCTATAATTGGATTTTCAGGCCGACGGCTGAGGCGGCATTGGAAGCCATGGCTCAGCCTGGGTTTGATCCAAGCAACACGGCCGTTGTCCTTGGAAAGGGGAGCGATTATCTGACTAATGAGGGACGAGGGTTGGCGATGTTCAGGGAATATGAACCTGAACGGATCCGCATCAGTAGCCAGAGTGATGCTGAAGGATTGTTGGTTTTAACGGATGCTCATTACCCGGGCTGGAAAGCCACACTGGACGGGGACCCGGTTCCAATAGAGCAGGTTGATGTCCTCTTTCGAGGGTTGATAATCCCGCCAGGGGAGCATGAAATTGTGTTATCTTACACGCCAATACCGTTTGAAATCGGCAAGATTATTTCTTTGTTAGGAGTCGTCTTATTAGCGGTTTTTGCCGTAAATCTCTTCATAATTAGACAGAAAATAGATGGGTGATGACAGTCGAAGCCACCCCGCCAACGCTTTGCATCATCGCGTTTCTCGCGCCTGGAACCTGGTTTGGACCTGCTCGGCCAGTCAATTGAAGCACGATCTCACAGACCTGGTAAATAGCAGAAGCGCCAATCGGGTGCCCTCTCGCTTTGAGACCTCCCATGGTACAGATGGGTATATCTCCATCGATGGCGATTTTCCCCTCGGCCCCGAGACGCCAGCCCTGACCTGGATCGGCGTATCCCATTGCCTCAAGTGCTAAACAGGTCATGATGCTGAAGGCATCATGGGCTTCGAACAGGTCCATATCGGCCGCTGAAAGGTTGGTTTCGGCCAAGGCTTTTTTCGCCGAGATTTGTGCTGCTTCCAAGGATAAAGGCTTTGCCCGGTCGTTGATACGAAAGCGATCAGTGGCAATAGAAGATGCCGCTAGTTGGACAGGATTATCATTATACTTATGGGCATCGTCCGAAGGAGCTAGGACAATAGCCGCGGCGCCATCACAAATGGGGGAGCAATCTAGCAATCGAATTGGCGGAGAAATAAGGCGCGAGTTGAGAACATCATCGGTACTGATCTGGCGTCTTCCGAACAGAG
>JAHEJP010000457.1 GCA_024638855.1 Chloroflexota bacterium | reverse complement strand
GCTCTGTATTACTCTTCGAAAACGACTTCGTGCACTTTTTCAACCAGTTCTGGCGTCACCTCTGTCACTTGATGGACATCGCCAGCATGTTCGGCGACTCGTTTCATAAGCTGTTCTTCATTTTCTGCTTTGATGACTCCGTCGCAGTCGAATCCGATATCGCGACAACGTAAAACTAGGGCCATAGTGAACCTCCTTTAGTTCAAATTACGTGCAATGTTTGACTACTTTTCGGTCAATCTATTTCCTGGCTTACACCTGGCAAGTATCATCATAACATATTATCCTATCCCACGGGTTGACGCTAAAAGGTAGCAAGCAATCAGACCAACCCTCAATTCGGTCTCGTCGATGACCATAATATTGCCCAAACGTTCCTTGCCCACGCCCATTCGGCCCCATGTCAAAGATCAGGAAAGCATGGAATACAGGCGCCAATAAAGTGGTTTTTCGATTATAAACTGCTACTGAGATGGCGAAGCCCCGCCGGTGGGCGGGGAAGGGGTGCTTGTCGCGTGAAGATTGTTGCTTTTAGTCCCTTAGCGGTTGCCGTTTAGATTATCCTCAAGAAAGCGTAACGTTTGAGACCAGGCATCGCCAGCGGGACCTGGCTGGTTATAGTTATTCTCGTTGACAAAGGCGTGGCCGACATCAGGATAGATGATTATTTCGTTTTCGATGTCAAGGCTGTTGAGGGCGGCCTCAAACTCGAGAACTTCTTCAGGAAAAATGGTGTTATCTTCTTCGGCAAAGATACCTAGAACAGGCTGGGCTTCGGTTAGCGGCCGCAATAAATCAGGGTCTGTCACGACTGCGCCGTAGTAGAGGATAGTCAAAGCCAGGTTTTCGGATTGGCGGAGCCCAAGTTGCAACGAGTGACCGCCGCCGAAACAGAAGCCCATCGAGGCAACTTGTTCCCTATCAACATTTTCGAGACTACGCAAGTAGGTCAGGCCACTATCAATATCGGTCTCAACCTGCTCCACTGGCGTGGTGATACGAAGCCAGAGAGCGCGGGGAAGCATAGCCGTAACATTGCCGCGATAGCCATCTGGCGCAAATACGACGTATCCTTCACGGGCAAGGGCATCGGCTAGAACGGTTATGCCTTCATTCAAACCCCACCATTCATGGATGAGTAGGATGGCTGGATGTGGGCCCGAAACCTCTGGCGTTGCCAGATAACCGACCAATTTCTGACCCGACGCATCAACAAATTCAATATTAGCGATGTCGCTCGTGTTGCTACCGAATAAGTCGTCGAAGATGATGATGCCGGCAAAAAGGATAACGACGAGTATGAGGAGCATGATCAGGCCAACGCCAACACGTTTAAGCCAAGTGAAAATTTTTGCTGATTTATTCTGATTCATCGTGTTATTCCCCTAATAAAACTGGATTCTATTGTTTGAGCCGTTAAAGGCCGAAGAATAGGGACATATTATCAAGATTCCTCATTACCTACTAATTCGAAACCGTATCCCAATTTGATCGGTTTTAAAGATTCTGAGACATTTTATGGTGAGGATTACGAGGAACATTGGCCATCAAGAAATAGGCCGGTTAGTGCTAGGCTTAGCGGTTCCTATGATAGTCCAGACAAAAGTCATCAGCACCCGCAGATCGTGAAAGCGAACCCGAGAACTGCAAACGAAATGCTCGAATTTGACAATGTCCACGGGACCTACCTGGATCGTGGGACCAGCATGTTTGAAACGGTGGCAAAAATTCCGGCTGAGGAAGCGTCTATACCCATCTTCGGGCATTGTGTACACTCAAACAGTCGTGAGCCTCGCTGCAGGCCAAACCCTGGGGAAAACGCCTGCTGTGGTCTGTTTATGTCCGTTTGATCATTATCATCTTGGACCACAATAATTGAGCGCTGGCGCTGCGCAATTACTGGCCCGACCAGGAAAGTCATGATGGTATTTGGACGCCTGCCTCGATATGGAATAACATTCAGAATTGATCAACCAGATTGTTTGATGTAGGGAGGTTAAAAAAGATTGACAATACTAACCAAGAAGACAAACAAATGAGCGGGTTCCCAACATGAGGAGCGCTTTATTTGATCTACATAACACATTTCTGACGCAAGACCAGAAATGCGATTAATGATGGAGAAACGGAAAAATGAACAAAGATATAATTCGCCAGATAAGCGTATTAGTGGCTTTAATCGTAACGATTGCTGTCAATGTATTGTCAAATGCACTACCCTTAAATGGGTTGACGGCCGGTGAGATTTCGGACAGCTTTGACGTATATTTCGTACCGGCTGGTTATGTTTTTTCAATTTGGAGTATCATTTACTTAGGGCTCATTGCCTATGCGGTTTATCAATTTCTGCCTGCTCAACGGGAAAATCCCAGATTACGCAAAACCGGCTGGTGGTTTGTGGTGAGTTCGGCAGCAAACAGCATCTGGTTGTTCTTGTGGCATTACGGCTATTTTGCTCTATCCGTTGTTGCCATGCTAACTTTATTAACATCCCTAATCATCATATATTGGCGGTTGGGTGTGGGTCAACAAGTCGTTTCCCAGGGTGAGCGTTGGTTAGTCCACCTGCCCTTCAGCGTTTATTTAGGCTGGATCACTGTGGCAACTATTGCCAATATCACGGCCTTCTTAGATTATGTAAACTGGAATGGTTTTGGAATTGCCACTGAAATCTGGGCGATTATTATGCTGGTTATTGCGACAGCCGTGGCCGGGCTCATGACGTATAGTCGGCAAGACATTGCTTACTTGTTGGTTTTGATCTGGGCTTTTGTTGGTATCGGGGTCGAACAGGCAGATACGCCTTTAGTAGCCAATGCTGCCTATTTGGCGGCCGGCATCGTCGCTGTATTTGTCATCTTGGCCATCATCCAGAAATTGAGACAAACGCGAGCACCGACATTGGCGACATCATGAAATTAGATGAGAGTCAACGCTGAATATATCTAAGTACAATTGCGCAAATCTTTATGGAATAGCGTGCAATCCTGCGAGTGCAATTGTCTAGAAGTAAATCGCCGTTGACAAAGTTCATTCCCGAAGAATTAATGGCGGTTTTCTTAATACAGCAGCAAGCTCTTATTGTGGGATCACACAACAGGGATTACTCTGAACCTCTAGAACAATCGTGAGGAGTCGAAAGATGGCAGTCGGATTTATTGGACTCGGCATCATGGGCAGTGGCATGGCCCATAACCTTATGAAGCATGAGGTGCCGCTTATAGTACATAATCGAACGCCCACCAAAGCGGAATCGTTGCTCGCTCAAGGAGCGAAATGGGGTGAAACGCCGCGCGATGTGGCAACGGCCGATATCATATTTACCATGCTGGCCCATCCAGAAGCCATACGGTCAGCGGCACTGGGACCAGATGGGTTTCTCGACCACATGGAACTAGGTACACTTTGGGTGGATTGCAGCACCGTCCATCCCCGTTTTTCACGGGAAATGGCGAGGGCAGCAGCGCAGCGCAATATTCAGTTTATTGATGCCCCAGTTGCTGGCACCAAGCCGCAGGCAGATGGCGCTCAGCTCGTCTTTTTCGTCGGCGCAAACAGTGTAGATCTGGCTACTTGCCGTCCTTATCTGGACATGATGGGTCGCAACGTCGTTCATATCGGGGAACAAGGAATGGGGACATCGATCAAGGTCGTCATCAATTCGCTGTTGGCTGGATCAATGGCGTCGTTTGCTGAAAGCATGGCGCTCGGTCAGGCGCTGGGGCTGAGTGAGGAATTGCTCTTAAATGTACTGATCGGTGGTCCGGTTACCGCGCCGTTTGTGGCGAATAAGCGCGACAAAATAGTTACGGGCGATTACACAGCCCAATTCCCATTGCAATGGATGTA
>JAHEJP010000101.1 GCA_024638855.1 Chloroflexota bacterium | reverse complement strand
TGTCGACGGTCCAGGGTCCACCACTATTACGCGCCACTGGCCATTTTATCCGCTTCAGTCCTTCAGTAGACGTGATGAATTGGCCAATATACCTAGATCTGGAAGAGACTGGGCGGCCGCTGCCAAGACCGGTGGCAATATTCCGACTGCTGCCAGAGCCAAGCCAACGATATTATAGACACCCGTAAAGCCGAGGTTGAGCCTGACGACGCCCATGGTTCGCCGTGTGATCCGAAAAAGCTCTGGAATCAATTGCCAATCATCCCGCAATAAGGACACATGCGCTGCTTCCAGAGCCACATCCGAGCCGGCGACGCCCATGGCCACGCCCACATCTGCCTGGGCAAGGGCCGGCGCGTCGTTGACGCCATCGCCCACCATCACCACTTTATGGCCTCGGTCCTGATATTCTTTCACAATGGCGATCTTGTCTTCAGGCAACAACTCAGCCCGATATGGCAGGTCCAGAGCCATCGCCAAGGCTGCAGCCGACCGGCGATTATCTCCAGTGATCAGCTCTAACTTAGATATGCCCATTTCCCGAATCTGCTGTAGGGCTTCGGGCACTTCACTGCGCAAGGTATCAGTGGCAACCAAGATACCGGCCAGGCTGTCGCCGACAGCCACGTATATCATCGTACCGCCATCCTCTGACAGGCCGCTCGTATCCTGCACAATGACACTTTTTATCATTCGTTTATTTCCAACAGTCACCAACCGGCCGTCGACTTCAGCTCGCAAGCCCAACCCGGCCATCGACTCAAAGTGTAGCGGCTCCATCAAATCCAATCTTCGACCAATAGCTGCCGAGCGCACCGCTTCAGCCAGTGGATGCTCTGAATATTTCTCGGCCGAGGCCGCCAGGACCAGCAATTCATTTTCTTCCAAACCATTGGTGGGCATGATCTGGCTGATTTGCGGCCGGCCAAGTGTGAGCGTGCCCGTCTTATCGATGAGCAAAACGTCCGCTTGATCTAACAATTCAATGTATTTGCCGCCTTTGATCAATATCCCTTTTTTTGCCGCCTGGCCGATGGATGCAAGCATGGCGATGGGCGTCGCCAGGGCGATGGCGCATGAACAAGCCACCACCAAGACCGCAACTGTGGCCATTGGGTCTCCGCTAATGAGCAGGGTTAAGAAAGCGATGAGTCCAACCACCGGCAGATAATATTGGGTGAACTTATCGGCCAGGCGCTGGACTTCGCCTCGATTAGCTTCAGCCTCCTCAACAAGCTTCAATATCTTTCCGAATGTCGTATCGGCGCCCGAGGCTGAAACTTGGACGCGTAGGCTGCCCATATGGGTGAAAGTGGCTGCGAATACGGTCGCGCCTGGCCCAACATCGACCGGCATTGATTCCCCTGTGATTGTCGCCTGGTCTAGCGTTGCCTGACCGTCAATCACCAGCCCATCAACCGGGATTTTTTCACCCGGTCGGATAATCACAATGTCGCCGCTGACAACTTCTCCAACGGGCAAGTTGATTTCCAGGCCATCTCTGACGACCGTCGCCGTCTGTGGTGCCATTCTAGTTAGCTCCCGGAGTGCCTGGCGTGCTTGCTCAGCCGTGTAACCTTCGATTGCATCACCAACACGCATAAAAAAAACGACAAGTAAAGCTGTAATCCATTGGCCTGCGATAAGGGCCGCCAACACACCGATGCTCATCAAGGTATGGGCTATCACACGTCGCTGCCGTGCAGCCTGAACCACTTTTTTGAAGATTGGGAAACCGGCTAATAGGACGGCAGCGATGCCTAATATGGGCGGCACTAGCTCCATCAGAATATCAAAGAGACCCAACCACTCACCGGCGACGACGACAAGTAGAATTAGAGCGAACAAAGCGGCCGTCAGACGGCCAACCCGGCCGGCCAGCCCTGCTTCAGGAAGGGACTTTGACGGCGTTTCTGTCTCCTCCGCTATAGCGTAACCGGCCGCGACAACAGCCTTTTTGACGGCTTCCATATCAAGCGTTGGTTGGCCTGACGAAAGAACTGCCTTCTCCGAAGCGAGGTAGACTTGTACCTGATCTACACCAGGCACATCCAGTAGTGCCCGCTGGACGTGGCGCGTGCACTCGGCACAATCCATCCCGATAATGGGGATCTCATAGCTGTGTTCCTCTTCAATAGTCATTGAAAACATTTTACCGCAGCGCCACCTATATCCCAATAGCAAGCGAAAAGTTTCGACCTTACTCATCTTATAGTCACAATCGGGAACTTTTCTGCCCTGTGTAACGCGTCAGGAAACAACGCCTATTTCAGACGTGCGTATAGTGTGGTAAATTTATTTAACGATACAAAATCAGAAAAGGTTTTTGTTGACGATAAGTGACCTCAAATAACAACGACACCGCACCAATGGAGTGGCCCAGCATCATCGTCTTTTTTGGCTTATTCCTTTGGATTACCCTGAATACATTCTTCATCCAACCGGTAGCCTGGCTATCTTCGCAGATCTTATTGGCCAGCGGTTTTCCCTTGCCAGATTATGCCTGGATAGTGATTTCCATTATCCACGGCTTGTTGCTGCTCATTCCCACATTTTTACTGGCCTTGCTGTGGCCTAATCGCCGCTACCGTTCCATATTTCAAGCCTGGTCACTTGCGGCAACGGCGATCGTGCTCTACTCCCCCGTTCGCCTCGTTGGTCTGCCAGATGTTTTAGCGGCCAATGCGCTACAAATCATCATTAGCCTGATTCTAATCGGTCTTCTCACTGGTTTGTTACTTATCAAAAACAGGCCAGGACCGAAACTAAGGCCAAATGCTTCCTCTTTCTTAACTTTTAGCTTTTCGGGCCTGATCATCCTTCCCTGGTTGGCCTGGGGTGCCTTGGGTTCGCCCCTGGATAGTTTTTTGAATCTACTCGCCGGCCTCTTGTTTGGCCTTTTCTCCGGCCTTTTGATCGCTTATTTTCTGTTCCAACCATTAGCAGAAACGAGTGAAGAGGCTGGCCAAAGTATTGTCCTGGGTGGTCTTGCCGCGGGGGCGACATTGTTGCTGCTCGCCAGTGGATTTGGTTACGGTGGGCTGCAACTCCACTTGATGATCGTCCTACCGCCCTTGAGTTGGGCGCTCATCATGATCGCCGAATGGTTTGATTGGGAACGACCCGTTAAATTGAAGTGGTTGCCACCAGCACTCTTGATTGGCCTCGTTGCGGCCGTACCTATGATGATGGTGGACCCTGATGAATTAAACCTCGAGCTTGCCCTCGGCGCCAGGGACCAACTAAGTTGGAGTCTTTACGCAGCCCTGGCTTCTCTGGTTATCACCATGTTATTGAGCCTGCTCCTGGCCATTTTCCACAGTTTTTTCGCCCGCATCCTCACCCAACGCATCCAGGCTACTGGCGCGGTGTTCATCTGGTCTGGCATCTTGGCCGTCTATTTATATACCGGTCAACCAGGCTTTCATGGGGATCAATTATTCGTTATCCTGGCCGATCAAGCCGATATTACGACAGCCTCAACTATTGAAGATTTTGATAGCCGGCGGCAATTTGTTTACGATACTTTACGAATGGAGGCAACCTCCGACCAGGCTGGTATACGGCGTGTGTTGGATCGCTTTGGCGTCAAATACACGCCTTATTATTTGATGAACGCCCTAGCCGTCGACGGTGGCCCTCTGGTTCAGTTATGGCTTGAGACTCAGCCGGAGGTCGATCGCGTTTTACACAATCCCGTCCTTCGACCACTGCCAGCAATATCAGAAACAACCAGCGGCAGCGCGACCGGTCCTTCCGAGATGCCTTGGAATTTGTCTCTCATAAAGGCTGACCAGGTTAAAGAGCAACTCGGCATCACTGGCGTTGGAATTGTCATCGGCCAATCCGATACCGGCGTCGAAGCCAATCATCCGGAGTTAGCATTATCCTATCGCGGTCGAGGGGGCAATGATAATTACAACTGGCTTGACCCCTGGAATGGCAGCGTTAGCCCCGTCGACATTGGTGGTCACGGCACTCACACTTTGGGCACCATCGTTGGCCAGACGACCGGCGTCGCCCCGGGTGCGGAGTGGATAGCCTGTTCCAATTTGGCCCGGAACCTGGCCAACCCCGCACTATATCTCGATTGTATGCAATTTATGCTGGCGCCCTACCCTTATCGCGGCGATCCCTTCCAGGATGGCGATCCCACACTCTCAGCTCATGTATTAAATAACTCCTGGGGATGTCCAGAACAAGAAGGCTGTGATGTGAATGCGCTTTTACCGGCGGTTAAGGCCTTACGATCGGCCGGAATTTTCGTCGTCGCTGCGGCAGGTAATGACGGCCCTGCCTGCGAAACAGTGCACGACCCCATTGCCCTCTACGATGAGGTCTTTTCCGTCGGCGCCATCGACCAAAGTGGAAATTTGGCTTCGTTTAGCAGCATGGGTCCGGTAACTGCCGATGGAAGCGGCCGGTTGAAACCGGATATCGTCGCCCCTGGGGTTGATGTTCTGTCGTCATTCCCCAATGGCACCTATGAATATTTGCCTGGTACCTCTATGGCAGGCCCCCACGTGGCCGGCGTCGTAGCTCTGGTTTGGTCGGCCAACCCATCTCTGATGGGCGATATTGAAAGGACAGAAGAGATACTGCGATCAACAGCAATGCCCTACACCGGACCTTTGCCACCATGTGTTTCAGCAAGTTCTCAACAGCCAAACAATGGTGCGGGTTACGGGATCATTGATGCCTACGCGGCCGTTCAACTTGCCCAAAGACTGCCCTAAATGATAAGTATCCGCTTGATTCGGCCGGTTAGTCGATCCAGAGATGTTCTGCCTGGATAAAACGGATGGTACCAGTCTCAGATCGCAGCAAGATCGAGTTGGTCTCCACGTACTGGCCATGGTAACGGATGGCCGGAAGTAGAGGACTTCCCGTAATGCCGGTAGCCGCAAAATAGATACGATCGCTGTCAATGATTTGTTTACATGTTAATATCTGGTCGGGTTCGTAGCCTGTATCTTGTATGGCTTTCCGTTCTTCAGCCGTTTGTGGCGCCAAACGACCTAACATACCGCCGCCCATGGCCTTAATGGCGCAAGCAGCAATGACCCCTTCGGAAACCCCGCCAGCACCCATCAAGATATCCGCGCCAGTATCTTTGATAGCTGCTTCCAAGGCTCCCTCGGCATCTCCTTCAGAGCGAAGTGATATTCTTGCTCCTGCCGCTCTGATTTCAGCTATCAAGTCTTTATGGCGAGGTCGGTTAAGTATGGCGACGGTCAGATCGCGGACGTCCATCCTTTTTACGCGAGCGACTAGGGCCAATGTCCAAGCGGCCGGAGCGTCGAGGCACTCGGGAACCAGAGCTTCAGCCGCCTCCCTATCGACCACAATCTTATCCATATAGATAGCACAAGCTGGGGGTGACCACATACTGCCTCTAGGAGCGACACCCACAAGGGAGATTGCGCCGGGACGACCACGTACAACTAATCTTGTCCCGTCAATCGGATCTACCACGACATCAGCTTCAGGTCCTTGGCCAGTGCCAACAAATTGGCCGCTGTCTAACGGAGTTTGCTCGCTCAGGCGGATTTCTTCACCGATGACGATCTTTCCATCGATATCAACCCCAGCCAAGGTTTTGGCCATGACCTCGGTCGCATTCTTATGAGCGCCATCTCGATCACCCAAGCCTATCCAGCGTCCAGCGGCGACGGCTGCCGCCTCGGTGACCCTTAATAAATCTAATCCAATATTTCGTGAAGGCACCTTTTCCATTTGTAGTCTCCGCGATTTGGCAGATTCCGTTTCAGTCCCAGACAAAAACTCAGTCAACTGCTGCTAATAGACCTTGCGCCTCCCAGGCGGTCATCCCGCCGTGTAAGATGCGAATATTGGTGTAATCAGCGCCTAGTTTAAAGGCGGCACGCTTACTGCGACGTCCTGTCCGACAAACAAGTACCACGTGCTTATATCCGTTTATTTCTGGCTCGTAATCTCCGGAGAGAATCCTCGGCAAGGGTACCAGTTTTGCTTGCGGAATGTGGCCCTGGCGATATTCTCTGGGCTCTCGAACATCGATCACTAACAGGCTATCGTCTGCAAGGCGTAGCTCTTCCCATAGTTCAACCGCTTTGATCTCTGGGTGTGGTTCCTTGAGGGGATCAACCTTCAAAGCAGGTAGCTCTTCCAGGTAGGCCGGTTTTGGTAAATTCTGACACTCTTTAAAGACCCGGTAAGGACATTCGTAGATACATACAGCCGGATCGAGGACATTGTAAAAAAGTTTGTTGACAGCCTGATCTTCGGAAAGAAAATTGCTCAAACCTAGCGTATCGCAGAAGCCGGTCGATGTCATAAGTTTGTTCACCCGGTAACCAACCCGCACCAGGAACACATCTCCTCCTCGCTCCCGGTAAGTCTGCAATACATTCTCCAACATATGAATGCCGCTGAAATCGCAATGATTGACATTATGCATGCGAACGAGTAAATAACGTTGGTCCGGGTTTTCCTCTAGGTAGCTAAAAATCGTCTCCTCAACATGGCCGACAGCCCCAAAATATAGATCGCCGTGGACATCAATCACACCTAACTGGGGACACAATGGCTTCTCTTTCTCATATACAAAATGTTTGTAATCCCTGTCGGGGACCACCTGCTGAACCCGGGGAAGGCTGGTGCGCAACAAGTAGTGGGCGAAAGAGAGTAGTATTCCAGCCAGGATCGCAAAGGCAATGTCAATGAACAGCGTGCCCAAGAAGGTGATCAACATGATCAAGGCATCGCCTCTTGTTCCCCGCCATATCCGGGCGATTTCCTCTCGGTTTATCATGCCGATAGCCACAACAATCAAGACGCCAGACAATGCCGCCCTAGGTAAATAGGCAGCCATGGGCGCCGTGGCAAAAACGACTATGAGCAAAAAAGCTGCCGATAGCAAAGCCGCGATGGATGTCTTGGCCCCAGCATCAAAATTCACAGCTGATCTAGAGAAAGATCCCGCGCATGGGTAGCCAGAGAATACACCGACGGTAATATTGGCTAATCCCTGACCAATAAATTCTTGGTTACTATTCAATCGCTGACCAGTTTGAGTCGCTATCGAACGAGAAATTGCCGTAGTCTCCACCAATCCGATAGCTCCTACCGCCAAGGCGCCAGTCGATAAGCGGGTGATGTAGCTCATGTTTAGAAGGGGTAAATCGGCTATGGGAGGAAGGGATTTAGGCAACTCGCCGATCACGGCCACACCCCGCTCGTCCAGATCGAAGAGAAAGACGAAGAGCGAAGCAATCACCATGGCAATTAATGCCCCAGGAATGCGTTTATTAATTCGTTTGAGAACTAGAATCACAATGATCGAGCCAATACCTAAGGCGGCTGTAAAAAGATTGGCTTCCGTAACGCCAACAAGTACATCATAAAGTAACTCGCCGATGTTTTCGGCCTCAACTTGTAAGCCTAAAAGCGGCGGGATCTGCCGTACAGCAATCAAGACCCCGGCTCCGGCCGAGAAACCAACAATGACTGAATGGGAGACGAAGTTGACCAACATACCCAGGCCAGCCAGGCCTAATACCAGCTGGAACAATCCCGCCATGAGAGCCAGCATCCCCGCAGCCAGGATGAATCCCTCAGTTCCCTCCGTAAAGCCTCCCAGAAGAATCGATAGGACTAACAGGGAAATGGCATTGGTCGGGCCGGTATGTGTCTGGTGAGATGAGCCCCAAAGACCACCAACAATGGCCGCAATGACGGCCGTATAAATACCCATTTGTGGTGGCAAATCAGCGATGAGGGCGAAGGCAATCGCCTGGGGCAGCAGAATGACTGCCACAGTTAAGCCGGCGATTATATCTGGCCGCAGGTTGCCTCGATCATATGTTTTAAACAGGCGAACAGGGCGGGTCAAATAGGTGCGGACCGGGCGAAGCGACTGGCCAAGATTTACTGATGTTTTCAGTTGGCCTAACATTTAGCGATTCCTAGGGGATAGTTTACGCCCCAAGGTGAAGGCAGTCAAGTAGGCCAATGACAGCGGGCGGCAAAACCCAAGGCCCAATGGCCGGCGATCAGGTATCTTCGACTATTGATTGTCATTTGGAATCTGTTTGTTCCTGGTTTGGAATGTCGATCAATCTATAGGGATAGACATTGATGACGGTTGTTTCTTCAAAACGAGTGATCCGAGGAACATCATTTCTATAGACATGAACATGGCCATGCAACAAATAGCGTGGCCTGAATCTTCTCATGAAAGAACGAAGGACTTTGAAACCTGTGTGAGCCAGATCCCGACCATCGTGAATACCCAATGGTGGAGAATGGGTCACTAGAATATCCAAGTAACGCCCATAACGAACAGAATTCCAAAGAAGTAATGGCGCTAAACGGTAGACATTCCAACTCATTTCCCGTTCAGTGTACATATAAGGCGCTTTAGGTCTATATCGCATAGAGCCTTCTAACCCGGCAATGATCAAACCCTTAGTATGTATCACCCGCCCATGAATATCGACGCCTCCAGGAACATGATCTAGGACGCGACCATCGGAAGTGTATTGTGGACCAACATCATGGTTACCGCGGACGTAAAAGAGCGGCCGGTCTATTGACGAAACCAAGAAGTCAAGATAATAAAATGGCAGGTCACCACACCCAATCAGTAAATCTACCTTGGGCAAACGTTCGTGAACATCGTGCGAGTATAGATGATCGATAATGCTATCACTGACCGCCATAATCCGCATTCTTAGACGATCTCCCTGACAATTCGAATATCAACCAATAGTGGCAAACCTCAACCCGTGTTTCCGTATTTTGCAACGATTTTTGGTTTCATGCTGCAGGCCACTCCCGATCCTGATTTTGATCCAATTTTGCCAGGATCGCATCCTCCAGATCTATGCCAGTGATGCTGGCCAGTTGCAACAGATAAAGAGCTACATCGGCCAACTCCCCGGCTAATTCCGTTTGGTCTTCAGATTCTTCGCGCCACTGAAAGTGCTCCAATATCTCAGCAGCTTCAACTGCTAACGAAATAGCCAGATTGCGTGGTGATTGTTTTTTGGGCGAGTCAGTCTCATACCAGCCTTTACTGGTAACGAAACTGTGCATCCGTCTTTCAAGCTCCTTTAATTCCATTATCTATCCGGTTGCAAAAGAGTTATAACAAAAATAGGGGCGCTGAGTGAAGCGCCCCTATTTCTATAATTCATTGCGAATCTGTTGGCCTAAAGTTTTCCTGCCACAAAAGCAGCCAGGTCAGCTAAACGCATGGAATAGCCCCACTCATTATCGTACCAGGTGATGACCTTGACTAGGTTGCCGCCAATAACCTGGGTGGAAAGTCCGTCGACGGTGGATGAATCCACGCTGCCGATGAAGTCGGTGGAAACCAATGGTTCCTCAGTATATGCCAGAACCTTACCCATCCAGCCTTCACCATCGGCCGCTGCCTTGAACGCGCCATTAAGTTCCTCTACCGATGTACTCTTTTCTAGTTCAGCCGTCAAATCTACAACTGAAACCGTGACCACCGGCACTCGGAAGGCCATTCCGTCGAAACGACCTTCTAATTCTGGAATGACCATGGAAACAGCCTTTGCCGCGCCTGTTGTTGTAGGGATGATGTTGATCCCGGCCGAGCGGGCTCGACGTAGGTCCTTGTAGGCCATATCTAAAATCTGCTGCCCATTGGTATATGCATGAATCGTAGACATCAAGGCCCGTTTAATGCCAAATTGATCATTGATGACTTTGGCAACGGGAGCCAGACAGTTGGTAGTGCAACTGGCATTGGAGATAACATGATGATTATCCGGATCATAATCACCTTCATTGACGCCTAAGACAAAGGTTGCATCAACCCCCTTGCCCGGTGCCGAGATAAGGACCTTTTTAGCCCCTGCTTCCAGATGCAGACCGGCCGTATCACGTGCCCGAAAGATACCGGTGCATTCAAGAACGACCTCGACGCCGAGATCGCCCCAAGGCAGCTTCGCCGGGTCACGCTCTGCAAAGCTCTTCAGCTGCTGGCCGTCGACGTAAATGTCCCCGTCACGGGCTTCAACATCGCCAGGAAAACGGCCGTACGTCGAGTCATACTTAAGAAGGTGAGCATTGGTTTTGACATCCATCAAGTCATTGACGCCTTCTACATCCAATACATCTCGATAATTCTCGTAGATCGCCTTGTATACCTGCCGGCCGATGCGGCCGAAACCATTAATGCCTACTTTAACTGTCATTGGGAAGTCTCCTTATTAAAGTTTTTGGCGCGCTTTCTTAGTTGGAGCGCGTCTACACGAATTCAATCACCGCCCGTGAGAGCTTTTCACTATCATGGCGCCATGGTCGCTGTTCGTCAACCAAGTCAGCGGTGATCATGGGTACACTATCTGGCCCGTCCGATTCGACGAAAACCGTGTAACCGCCGCCGGTACTTGGTGGTACTGACAGATTGCGATTCGCCAAGACCAGGTCGAAAAATCCACGATCTCCATGATCTTCTAGTTCGTCATGGCGTTCGATGGCTAGGACGTGATCGGCAACATTATAATTATCCGTCTCACCTGGTTGTGTGGCAAGGTTGCAAACATAAACTCTTTTTGCTCTCGTTCTTTGAAGTGCTCGGGCGATGTCAGGCACAAGCAAATTCGGTATGATGCTGGTGTACAGACTCCCTGGCCCGATGACGACCAGGTCAGCCTGCAATATCGCTTTAACTGAGGGTGGATAGGCAGGTACATCGGCCGGTTCTAAAGCGACCTTGTCGATGCGACCGCCGGATTTCGGGATGGCTGACTCGCCAACAACACGGATGGGCTTATCTTCAGAAGGCATTACCACCTCAGCCATAAGAGTGACATTTGCCAATGTTGAAGGCAATACCTGGCCACGCACGGCAAGAACCCGGCCGGCGGCTATCAATGCCTCGTCGAAACTGCCGGTAATCCCAGTTAGCGCCGCCAGAAGTAAATTACCGAAAGCGTGACCTTGCAGCTCGCCCTGGCCATTTTCCGTTTCTTCTAATTGACCACCAAAACGATATTGAAGCAGTTGCGTCATCAAAGCCTCATCCCGGGCCAGGGCTGCCATGTTATTTCTAAAATCTCCTGGTGGCAAGACGCCTAGTTCCCGCCTAAGACGGCCGCTGCTGCCGCCATCATCGGCAACTGTAACGACGGCTGTGATATTGTTTGTGTATTGGCTCAAGCCGCGAAGTAAAGCCGGCATACCTGTGCCACCGCCAATGGCCACTATTCGTGGGCCGCGGCTTTTCTGAGAGTGCCGATATAAGGAATCGACAACGCGCTCATCGGGCCTGCGAAAAGGCGCAATGAGGTTGAGACCCAAACGCACAGCGGCCCAGATAATGAGCGCACAGCCGGCCGCGATTGGAACTAGAATACGGAGGGCAGTAGGCAAAAATCGCAGCGTCAACAGATTGTAAAATTCGGTTGACAACAACCCTTGCTGGCTTAATGCTATCAAGAAGGCGCTGATGCCGACACCGACGATGATCGCACCTAAAATCAGGACGATCAGCCAGCGTTTAACGCCAATTCCCAGGGCGAACCAACCGCGCCACGTATGTATGATTTTCACTATTGAAGTTCGTTCACTCATACAAATACTAACAAATCATTCTAGCAGTCGACTCACACTGCGTCAACGCAATACAGACGTTCTGATTGGGCACACTATTGTGGCTGTGTTATGATCGGATTCCTGCTGGACATCTCCATTTTTAAGTCGTCAGGGATCCGGCGGTCAATATCAGTCACAGATTTTTTGGCAGGTCCGCCTGAGTACAAAATATTGACTGTCGCCGGGTGAGATTTCAGCCGTTGGAGGAAGGTGAATGCGCACCGTTTATTGGGATTACGAGAGCAACACCGTCAAATTAATCGATCAACGTAAACTACCGTTCGTGTATGAAGTTGCAGAATTTGCCGACTACAAAGATGTTGCCCGGTCAATCAGCGAAATGTATGTGAGGGGCGCGCCGGCCATAGGCGCGACAGCTGCCTTTGGTATGGCTCTGGCGGCTCGTCAAAGCAATGCCACGATGAAGCATAAACTGATGCGGGAATTGGAGGAAGCCGCTAGCATATTGAATGCCGCCCGGCCTACGGCCGTGAATTTATCCTGGGCGATAACCCGGCAATTACAGTTAGCCGGTGACGATATTTACCAATCTGTTGATGATGTCCGTCAAGCCTTGCTAGAGCTGGCCCAACAAATAGCTGATGACGATGTCGAACTGAACAGGCGCATGGGTTTCAACGGCGCCGAATTGATCTCGGATGGCGATACGATTCTCCACCATTGCAATACAGGCGCCTTGGCAACGGTCGACTGGGGCACTGCATTGGGCGTCATTTTCGCGGCCGCCGAACAGGGAAAGAATATACATGTTCTAGTTGACGAAACCCGACCTCGGCTGCAGGGAGCGCGTTTGACCACCTGGGAGTTACAACAACGAGATATCTCATTCGACCTGATCGCCGATAATGCGGCTGGCCATTTTATGCGTACCGGACAGGTAAATATCGTCTTAGTTGGTTCCGACCGCACAGCAGGTAACGGTGACGTGGCCAATAAGATCGGGACATATAAGTTGGCCGTCGTTGCTCGCGAAAATGGGATTCCCTTTTATCCCGTAGTCCCTACCAGCACTGTCGATTTGTTATTAGCTCATGGCGATCTAATCCCAATTGAGGAACGGAACCAAAATGAAGTCCTGATGGCTATCGACCGGCCTATCGCGCCCTCAGGCATCACTGCCCGAAACCCGGCCTTCGATGTCACGCCCCATCGCTATGTAACCGGTATCGTCACCGAATCAGGTATCGTCTACCCACCCTTCCAACGCAATTTACGCGCGGCCGTCGAAGCATCCCAGAGAGGCGAATGGCGGCAGCGAAATTAAGCTTCATTTGTCACCAGGACGATTCTATGTGATCATCCTCGCGCTTTGATTAAACTGATTCGAAAGAGCACAAGTCTCATTTAAGGTCGATGGATACAATTCCTGTTGTCATTCTCTGCGGCGGTAAAGGCACCCGCATGCGCGATGGGACCTTAACCCAGAAAAACCTGGTGCCGGTTGGCGGTAGACCAATCGTCTGGCATGTTATGCGCATCTTTTCCGCCCACAGTTTTAATCGATTTATCCTAACTCTTGGATATGGCGCCGAACAATTAAGACGCTACTTCCTTGACTACGAGATAATGAGCCGTGACTACACTTTGACCTTAGGCGAGCATGGGGGCACTCGTCATATTCACTATCACAACGAAATCAGACACCCATCCTGGGTAGTTTCATTGGTGAATACGGGTTTGAAGACCGATAAGGCAAGCCGTATTGCTCAAGTTGCCAGCCATCTGGAAGGTGATCGCTTTTTTGTTGCATATGGTGATGATGTTAGCGACATCGACTTGAACGCCTTACTTTCGTTTCATTATAAGCATGGAAAATTGGCTACCATCACAGCTGTTCAAATAAACCTGGAGTACGGGGTGGTCGATGCTGATGCGGATGGCTTAGTCAAGGGATTTGTTGAACGACCGCGATTACCATACTGGATAAATGGCGGTTTTATGCTATTTGAAAAACCTGTTTTGGACTATATGTCCCGAGGTGAAGATATTAGCCTGGAACAAGAGATCTTTCCCCAACTGGCCGACGAAGGTCAGCTGATGATTTATCGACATACGGGCTTCTGGCAGTCTATGAATACGATGAAAGACAATATGCTCCTAGAGGAACTGTGGCGGCAAAATGCTGCTCCCTGGAAGATTTGGTAATTGATTGGAGAAAGATTTGAACCATTTAGCCCTAGATAATTCATATTGGCGGGACAGACGAGTATTCATTACCGGTTGTACCGGTTTTCTCGGTTCCTGGCTAACGGCCGGCCTTGTCGCACAAGGCGCTGATGTCATCGGTCTGGTTAGAGATCATGTGCCTCAGGCCCAAATCGTTCGCACAGGTTTATTAGCCTCGATCACTACGGTCGAAGGGGAGTTGACCGACTACGAGCTTCTTGAACGTGTCTTAGCCGAATATGAGGTGGATACAATCTTTCATCTGGCAGCTCAGACTATCATTAATATCGCCAATCGGGCTCCCTTATCTACGTTCGAGACCAATATTCGTGGGACATGGATACTCCTGGAAGCTGCCAGACGCAATCCAACAGTCAACGGCGTCGTGGTTGCCAGTAGTTATCATGCCTACGGAGAGCAGGCCCCGTTACCTTATAGGGAAGATTCCCCTCTCGATTCATGCCATCCATATGACATATCAAAAAGCTGCGCCGATATGATTGCCCGGGCATATGCCGCCACATATGGTATGCCGGTGGTCATCACACGTTTTGCCAATCTATTTGGCGGCGGAGACCTGAATTGGAACCGGCTGGTCCCAGGGACGATTCGCAGCGTGCTTCGCGGAGATCAACCTATCATTCGTTCTGACGGGACTTTTAGCAGAGATTATCTCTATATTGAGGACGCCGTGGTTGGTTATTTGACTCTGGCCCAACAACTTCACAAACAAGAAATCTGTGGCCAAGCCTTCAATTTTGGGATGGACCGGC
>JAHEJP010000456.1 GCA_024638855.1 Chloroflexota bacterium | reverse complement strand
TAATCCCTAGACCTTCTATGGTCGCATGGCCCAGGACTGTTCATTTTGCTAGAAAATCTAGTCATGGATTCTGGTACGCAACTAAGGCACGGACGGTATGCGCACAGTATCTGGATGATATAATAGCCCGAAGCGTCGAGTAAGTTTTGAGCCTGGAAACAATCATGGTTGAGCGCCTGGAAAAATGAATCAGTCCCCCAATCGATTCCTGAACATTTGGCCTATGCCCTGGTTCCAGCGCTGGGTCGCCCCAGGCCTGATATTTCTCATCGCCTTTCTTCCCCGGGCTATCTATTCTATGTCTCGTCCCCATGTCTGGTTTTATCGCAGTTATACATTTGCCAACGCGATTATTGAACAAGATTGGGCAAGCACCTTCCAGCGCTACCATCCAGGCGTGTCTTTGATGTGGTTGTCAGGTCTTGGTATCGAGCTTTTCCAAAGAATATTTGGAGAAATTCAGCCTGAACAGTTTCTCGGTCTCGAGCCATCCCAGCCAGGCATCTTGATTGATGCCACCACGGCCGGAATCCTCCCTCTCGCAATTGCCCTCGCTCTCTGCATCGCCCTGACCTATCCGCTGCTCAGCCGTTTAGCCGGAACCACCATCGCCTTGATCGCCGGACTGTTGTTGGCACTGGATCCATTTCATATCACCTATTCGAAGGTCCTTCACCTGGATGCCTTGCTGGCGAGCGTCATGATCGTCAGCGCCTTGTTTCTGCTGGTCTATCTGAGAGAGAAACGTTGGCCTGACTTGGTTTTCAGCGGCCTCTTCGCCGGGCTGGCGTTCTTGACAAAGAGTCCTTCTATCTTCCTGATTCTTTATGCTGCCTTGATCGTGGGGGTGAGCTATTTTAGCGGTCTATTTGATCGATCCAAAGAACGTCGTTGGGATAATCTCGGCCGCCAGATTTGGCCGGCGGCCCGCACGATGATCGTCTGGGCTGCCATCGCAATTGTTACCTTTTTGATACTCTTTCCGGCAATGTGGGTCGAGCCGGGGGAAGTTCTCTCGGAGTTACTCAACAGCATCATAGCCCATACGGCAACCCCCCACAAAAACCCGGTGTTTTTCGCTGGCAGACTATGGGAGAATGATCCGGGCATTCGTTTTCACCTAGCGATTCTTCTGTGGAAGACCACCGCACTCACATTACCGCTCATCGCCGCGGCCGTTATATGGGCGCTGAAACGCTTCAGGGATCCAGAGAGTAAAACGCTCTGGGCTCTTATCGCTTACGCCTTTTTCTTTACGCTCCAGATGGGTCTTGCCGATAAAAAACAGATGGCTTACATCGTGCCGGCTTTCCCGGCGCTCAGTATCATTGCCTCTTACGGGCTGGTGTGGACAATCGATGCATTCGCCAGGTGGCGTCGCTGGCAACCCGGTGGTTGGCGGTCCCTTGCCCTACTGGGATTGGCCGTCGTCATTCAGGCCGTTCTTGTCTTGCGCCATCATCCGTATTATGGGGCTCAGCACAATCTTTTAGCCGGTGGGTCGCCGGCGGCCGCCCAGGTGCTTCCCATGCAAGATCAGGGTGAAGGATTGGATCTTGCCGCCCGGTTTCTTAACCAGCTACCGTATGGCCAAGATAAGAGGGCGACCGTATTTCGGCGCAATGCCTATGTCTTCGAGCGTTATTACGACGGCTTGAGCATGCGTGACATGGACCCGATCGCGGCCTATCGCATCTACGACTTGAATTCGGTCATGCGCGAATTTCAGGGCGAGCCAGACTGGTTGGAAGCATGGCAACGAGACCAGCAAACAGAGCCACTGCACACGATTGAATTAGATGGCCTGACTTACGTCTGGATCTATGGCCAGTTACCCGAAGATCCCACGGACGGCGGCCCATCGGCCGATCTGGAATTCAAGTTAGGTGACGCCACCCATTTGCGAAAAGTCAGCTTAAACGCGCTGGAGTTTGTACCTGGGGAGCCCCTAGTAGTGGCTTTGGAATGGCAGGCTCAGCAAGATATCGGGGCCAACTTGACCGTATTCACCCATTTACTGTCATCTGAGGGAGAGTTAATAGCTCAGCAAGACAATATTCCGCTTTTTGGCGCCAGGTCTACAACCACGTGGCGCGTGGGAGAAATATTGCAGGACGTCCACCTGATTTGGCTTCCCGAAGATTTGTTGCCAGGTGAATACGATCTCTCCGCCGGCATGTATGACACCGAGACCATCGTTCGCCTTCCGGTCTACGATGAGAATGGCGATCGTTTGCCAGAAGATCGGGCGCCATTGGGTAAGATCCGCATCGTCGCAGATGAACCTTAGTTTAGTCAGTTACTTACAGTTGAAAAGCTATCTTATTTCCAAGTCGAAGCCTTCATTAATGTGAAATTCGATATATCTATGCTACCGGCATACAATTTTCCTCATGCCACCTCTTGATATTCAAATATAAACAAGTCGGCAATAGAAAAGAGTCAAAATTCGTGATAAAATGTTTCTAATTGGGCGGCGAACCATTAATTGTTTGGGGTAAAATTTGATATTGAACAGCGCAAAAAAGAGAATACAAAGTGGATTGGCAGAGTAAATCGATCCTGGTTATCGACGATGAGAGAAACATGTGTGAACTCATCGCCTCGATCTTTTCGAAGCACGGGGCCGAAGTCCATTGCAGCCAAACAGGTGAGGAGGGGCTGCGCCTATTTTACAATCATCGGCCGGACCTAATCCTCCTGGATTACCGAATGCCTGACATGAACGGGCTCGAGGTGTTGCGGGTGATCCGGCAAATGAGCGACTTGCCGGTAATGATGGTAACAGTCGTCGAAGATCACGATACAATGGTTCGCCTTTTTCAGACAGGCGCCGACGAATATTTATCCAAGCCATTTAATACAGAGGAACTGCTGGCCAGGGCCTGGGCCGTCTTTCGGCGGACGAAAGCTGTATCGCAAATGGAAAAAACGGTCCTATATGACGATGATTACCTGTATTTCGATCTAGGAGCCCGCCTGGTCAAAGTGGAGGGCAAGCCGGTTAAGCTAACCGCGACGGAATTCTCCCTTTTATCTTATCTGGTCAGCAGGGCAGGTTATAGTTGCGCTTTCGAGCAAATCATCACCAACGTTTGGGGCCACAACTTCCATAATTCAGTCGATAACGTGCACGTCTTTGTCTGGCAACTACGCCAGAAGATTGAGCTCGATCCCAAGCAGCCGATCTATATCATTAGCGAACGCGGCGTTGGCTATCGATTCGTCAGTCAGAAACAAACGTAATAAAGAACCCCGATCGCGCCCAAATCACCCAAATCCAAAGGAAACCAAAAGATTTCTATGAGAATCTATTTAGATTTACCTGCTATCATAGTTTTAAGAATTGACTATTCTAATCCTTACGTGCAAGAAAGAGCTTTACGAAGAACAACGCAGGGGTAGTGGCCAGCAATTAGTGCCATAGATTCTTTAAAATAAACAACCAATAATTAAATATTCTGGCGCGGGAGTTTCCTGGTCTGGTCTTGACGGAGGCGCGAGTGACTGGGATTGGTAAATCGTGGATTGGCGCATCTGGCAAAAGAGGTGTCCAACTACGAGATTGAGTGATCTTCACTTAAAGGAATCAACTGAATAGAGGTCAGGTTAGCCCGATAAGAGGGCTGTATTTTGAGGACCCGGCCGAGCACAGGACAGCATCAAGAGGGATGAAGAGAGTTTGGCGACTTTGTTAGATAGAAACGCTAGCCAATTGAATCAAGACCATTGTAAAACAATACTCGGCCCGTGCTTGCCGGCCGATATCCGGTTGGCCAATTGCACTACGAATACAAAGACTTTTGGCCGAGTAAATCTTGATATCTACCCGGGGTTGATCATTAATGATCACCCCGGTCTTTTTGTTATAAGTGTAGTTCATTAGCTTGGG
>JAHEJP010000100.1 GCA_024638855.1 Chloroflexota bacterium | reverse complement strand
TGTCACCTACTGGTATGACGGCACTTTTGTTAGCCGGGTGATTGATTGGGAATTGGGCATTTTGGTCGATAGATACTGGGAGTTTTATTGCGGCTGCGCCGTGGCAACCATGGCTATCTTCCATCCGCAGGAACCGCCACCGCCACCACCACCGCGGGACCCGGTCACCCGCGTCACAGACGTCAGCATGTATGACAACAAGATCAAGGGCGAACGTACTGTCTGGGCCTATGTGTGGGTCGACGACGAGTATTGGGCGGACGTGGTCGGAGCGACCGTGATCGTAGACTGGACCGATCCCAAAGGTAACACGGAACAGCTTCAGGCGATCACTACAGAAGATGCTGGCGTGGCCCGCTTTGAGATGAACAATGTCAAATCGGGGACGCACAGCATTGAGGTGGTCGATGTCGTATATCCGGAGCATCCCTTTGATAGGTCGTATGGAACGTTGACTGCCAGTATCAAGGTCAAGTAGCGCAGCCGACGCCGGTCTTTCATCACGGCAGCCGCAATTCATGTAGAGGCGAGGCATTTCCCGCAGACGCTCCTGCGCAGGACGTCAGCTTATAGGCTGACTCAGGTGCCATCTGGAATGCCTCGCCCATATTCGCCTTCAACCTTCCTCCCCTTCTCTTGAATCCCCAGAAATCCGCAGAAATACCTCACAGTATCCTAATCCCCGATGACCGTTCCCCGATTTCTGCCCCCACTTGTCCTAACCGTTGCTCCTCAGCTTACTTAAGGCTTATGGAAAAGACCCTCAATACCTCTGATGTTGAGGTTGTGCTGCCGCTTTACAGAGAAGAGCGTGTTCTTATGCCCAGCATTGACCCGCGCTAGATGACAACGACTTTGACTTCGGACGTCAAAGGCTTGTCAAGCAGATGCTAGAGCACCGACCCGACTGCATGTGTTTCAACGGCAAGAAGGCCGCCAAGAAATACTTTGACAAGCGGTAAATCAAACACGGACTGCAGGAACAGTACTTCGAAGATACCCGCATCTTTGTCGCACCTTCAACGAGCGGCGCGGCCGCGCGATGCTGGGATATTGGTTTGTGGCACTATCTGGCAAGGCTTGTTCGACGTTAGCTCCTAGAGTCCCCAGTTGTCAACCGGACTCGCGAGGCCGTTGGACACCTGAAGGTCAATCTTGGCGACTGTTGCATAATGCTTGACCAATTCCAGGCTTGTGTGACCAAGGAGTGCCTGAAGCGTAAGAACATCTCCATGTGACCTTAAATAGTTAATAGCAAAGATGTGTCGAAATCGGTGAGGATGACATCTCTTGACATCTACCTGCTCACCAAGTCTGCGAGACAAAAGACGTAAACTATCACGGTTCAGCCATCGGCCGTAAATTGTGGCGAAAAGTGGTGCCTGTTCAGTTTCTCCATCTGTCCTATCAACCAGGTTATGCCAGAGTGTTCGCCGAGTGCCCTTGCCAATGTAGACGGTTCTTCCTTTTTTTCCTTTGGCCCCACCTTCCTTACCATGCCTGACGTTTACCTCGCCGGTCTTCAAGTCGACATCACCAATGCGCAGAGCGCAAATTTCCGACGCTCTGAGTCCCGTGTCTAGCAAGAACATGATTAGGGCTTTGTCGCGCCTAAACGTCGGCCGCTGCATTCTGAAAGGTTGGCGGACGTTTGTTTTAGCCATGGCCAAGTATTTGCAAGCTTGCAGAATTCGTTCGATTTCTTCTCGAGTGAACGGCTCAACCAGCTTATCCTGGAATCTCGGCCGGGGGACGGCTGCCATTGGGTCAGTTTAAACAAAACGCCGCCCCTGCGCCCACCTGAAGAATGACTTCAGGGTCACCCAGATGTTGTATATAGTTTTGTTCGATAAGGGTATTTGTTTGCCACTGAGTCGCTGCGGAACGTATTCCGTGCGCAACCAGTAGATGAAATCCTCCACATCGTCGACCGTGACATTGGCCATTTGTATATCGCCAACATGGCCCGAAAATCGATTGAGGTGGTCGAGGTAGGATTTGAGCGTTCGCTCACTGAGACCCTCAACGACCTTGAATCTTAAAAAGCCATCGATGGCCTTGGATAACAACAAGCCCGAAGAACTGTGGTTCATGTGTCCACCTCCATTGGTGATAACCACAGAACTCCGGGTAAACAAAAAGACCCCAGCCCGAAGAACTGGAGTCCCTTTTCAGTAGCGGGGCTAGGATTCGAACCTAGGACCTCCGGGTTATGAGCCCGACGAGCTGCCACTGCTCTACCCCGCAACGAACCTGGGAATTATAGCAACCGCTTTGATTAAGTCAAATGCCCAATAATCGCTTAACCTTTGTCTGTCGCCATTTGCAACCAATATTGACGGCCTAATTTTCCTCTGCTAAACTCCTATTTAGAAATACAACAAAACGTTGTTTTAGGTGTCCGTAGCCCCGGATGGCCGGACATAATGGCGAAACTGGTGATCGGCCGGCAGCTTCCAGTCGAAAGTCCAGTACTGTCCCCGCAACTGTAACGGAATGAGCGACATTGTCGCTCATCTTCGAAGTCAGGTCGCCCACCTCAAGCAAGTTTCACACTCGCGAGGGCAAGGGTTGGGAACTGGCGAGGATGATCTCGATTTCGCCAAAACCACTCAGCCCGATGCTATAGCATCGGGTTTTTTGGTTCCTAATATCGGTCATCGCCATTCAGCATTGGAGGTATGGTGAAAATTAAAAATCGAATTGCTTTGCCTTGGCTTGTTGCTTTTTCGCTCCTTGGAGCCATGCTTCTGTTCGTTATGACTGTCCAGGCTGCTGCCTCACTAACTTTCCAGGACGAAATTCCTTACCCGGATACGGTAGAAGCCCGGCAAGCAGCCGTTGTCTGGCTGGTCGAAAGCCATCAAAATGAAGACGGTGGCTACAGCAGTTTTAGCGGTGGGGCTGATCTGGCGCCTTCAGATGCCGGTGGTACGATCGATGCCTTGTTCGCCCTGGCTGCCGGCGAGGCCGATCTTTCGGGCCCACTTTCCTATCTTCTAAATAACAAAGATCAACTGATATCCTATGCTTCGCTCGACGGTAGTACGGCAGGTAAAACAGTCCTGGCCTTGGCAGCGGCCGGCGAAGATCCTCGTGACTTTGACGGTGAGGACTACGTCATCGCCATCACAAATCAGATCTCTCCAACTGGTCAATTTAACGTAAATACTGCCTTCAACCAATCTTTAGCAATTCTTGGCTTAGCGGTAGCCGCTGAGCTGGTGCCCGATAATTCCTTGGCCTGGTTGGTTGAACAACAAGAAAAAGAAGGTGAGTTTGCCGGTTCATGGGATGATGGCTTCGGCACGGCAGGTAATGCCGATAGCACAGCTATAGCCATAGCTGCTTTGTTGGCCGCTGGATTACCGGTCGATGACGAAACGGTGGCTGCTGCCATAAGCTTTATAGCGGGATCACAACTCGAAAGTGGGGGTTGGGAATATGGTCCGGGTTTCGGCGAAAATGCTAACAGCACAGCTCTGACCGTCAATGCACTGAACCTGGTCGGTGAAGATGTTACGAGCGCGTCAAGTCCCTGGCTCCAGGAAGGTAGGACCCCTGTTGTCGCTTTGTTGAGTTGGCAATCTGAGAGTGGTGCATTTCAGGCTGATTTTGGCGAAGGGCGCTTCGACGATTTCTTCTCAACTGTGCAATCGGCACCGGCCCTGGCAGGAATAAATCAGGTGATACCGACGCCGACAGCCGAATCCACAGCAACAGATGAGCCGACGACTGAGCCAACTAAGACGCCAACGGAAGAACCAGCAACCCAGCCACCGCCGACAGAAGAACCAACGTCTGAACCAACTTCGACTGTTCTTCCTACATCGACTGTGGAGCCGGCGACTCCGGTAATAGTCGAGGAAGAGCCAGAGTCGACTGGACCGGCCGTTGCCGGTGGTGATAGCATTTTGCCATTTCTGATGGTGGGCGCTGTCGTAATTATCATTATAGGCTTTGCAGTCTGGTATTTCAGAGATCGACAGGCACGCGGTAATTAATTATGAATAAGCAGGACCGGCTAGCGGCCGCAATCCTATTATTGGCTCTCTTGTTCACGGCAACCGCGACTGAAATTAGCCTCGCTCAAAGCTCAAACCGGGCGGCTCTTGTGGTTCGCTTTGATGAAGATAGGCAAGAATCGCGCTGCGTTGCCTTCGAGGAGCCGGAGATTTCGGGTCTGGAATTGTTGAAGCGTTCGGGATTGTATCTTGATCTCGAAGCGGATGGCATGGGAAGCCTGCTATGCGGAATCGAAGACACTGGCTGCCCGCCGGAAGACTGCTTATGCCAATGTAAGGGCGGCGATTCCTGCATTTATTGGTCATATTGGCGGCAATTTGATGAAGGCTGGAACTATGCTCAAGTTGGGGCGAACAGCACCAAGATAAGCGATGGCTCTATCGATGGCTGGTCCTGGGGACCGGGGACGGTCAATAATGCCATCGAACCAACCGCAATCTCTTTTGACGAGGTCTGTAGCGACGACGCGACATCGGTTACCCAGACCCCTGAGAATAATCCGGAGAGTTCGTTAAACTGGCAGCCGATTTTGGCTTTCGGGTTGATCATTTTTGGGCTTGGTCTGGTGGGAATCGCCTTGAAGCGGCAGAGATCGGCACGATGAATCGGCCATTGTCAGCGACGATTTTCGTTATTGGTGGGTTCATTGGCTTGCTGGCCTTCACTTATCCACTCGTGATCGCCGGTTTAGCGAGCAGCAGCCGCTTTAACATTGCGCCACACGCCACCGATACAACGCTGGTGACGATGGTTTTGCTACTCATTTGCCTTGGAGTCTTGCTGACAGAAGTCCAAGGGCATGCTATCAATGCCAAGGTCGTGGCTGCGCTAGGCGTGCTTGTTGCAGTGACTTCAGTGCTCCGCCTATTGGAAACGGCCGTGCCTGGACCGGGTGGCTTTTCGCCCATTTTCGTGCCCATTATACTAGCCGGTTATGTATACGGACCTCGGTTTGGCTTTCTTATGGGTACGCTGACCTTGTTTACTTCTGCCTTGCTGACCGGCGGAATAGGTCCGTGGCTGCCTTACCAGATGTTTGCAGCCGGTTGGGTCGGGATGTCAGCCGGGTGGATACCGAAAATTGGCAATAGGAGGATTGAATTAGCGATCTTAGCTGCTTTCGCTTTTGCCTGGGGTCTGTTATACGGTTTCATCCTCAATCTGTATTTCTGGCCTTTGATGGCCGGTGATACATCGATGAGTTGGCAACCTGGTGTGGCCTTAGGTGAGACAATCGCTCGCTATGGAGCCTTTTACCTGGCATCATCATTCACTTGGGACGTTGCCCGGGCCATTGGAAACCTGTTCCTAATGCTGGCGATTGGATTGCCGACCGTCAGGGCATTGGGAAGGTTCAAAGATCGCTTAACTTTTGAAATATCATGACCTTTAATGCTCGTGCCTGGATGATTTGGATTGCAGCGGCGGCCGTTATCGTCATCATCGCCCGTAATCCGCTTTATGCTCTAACGATGCTGACCGTGACCCTCATCGTGACAGCTGCTTTTAGGCGTTCGGCCAGCGATCAGCAAGGCGGCCTGTCATTGGTTCGAATTGGAGCGTTTATATTGATATTTTCGGCGCTATACAATGCCTTCTTCGTTCATGTTGGCGAGACAGTGATTATTACGCTACCTGACTGGCCATTGATTGGGGGTAAGATCACCCTTGAAGCGATGGTAGAAGGAGCTAGCAACGGCTTGACTTTATTAGCCTTGTTGGCTGTCTTCATGGCCTTGAATGCCATCGTTCCGGCCGGAGATCTGGTGAGGCTGGTGCCCGTCGCTTTGCATGATCTAGGTCTCGTTGTCCTGATCGCCGTAACTTACATACCAGAAACACGGCGACATCTTAAGCGAATTCGCGAAGCTCAAGCGATCCGTGGACATGAGCTTCATGGGTTTCGCGATTGGCAGCCGCTTGTAATACCTCTTTTGGTTGGTGGCTTAGAGCGGGCTATGCGTTTAGCAGAGACAATGGTCTCAAGAGGTTATGGCGCCACCCATGACGATCAAAGCAGTACGACAGATCGTTTGGCTCTCTTAATTGGCCTGGGTCTAGCGTTAGCTGGCTGGATTCTGGTTGTCTGGCAGGGTGACATGGGCTGGCTGGTGTTATTGACTGGGTTTGCCATCTTATCCTGGTTGTTATGGCGTCGCGGCCGGCAAAGAAGTAGGACTTCGTATAGCCCTAACTCCTGGGCAAAAAAGGATTGGCTGATTTTAGTTGCCGCGATAATTGCACTAGTTGTTGTTTTCAGTCTCAATTACTCTGTATATCAGTCCACATTAAGCTATTCGCCTTATCCCCAACTAGGATTGCCAGCCTTCGATTGGCGGATTGGACTGGCAATGGCGCTTATGGTTTTCCCAGTGACGTTTATTCTTTTTACTCCAAGTGAAGGACAGCGTGATTCTCTGTCTTGATGATCTGACTTTTAATTATCCTAATAGCGAAAAGCCAGCCTTGCGGTCAGTATCGCTCAAAGTTGGAGCTGGCGAATTCGTTTTGATCGCCGGACCTTCGGGCTCTGGAAAATCAACGCTTCTTCGCTGCCTAAACGGGCTTATCCCGCACTTTAGCGGTGGCCATATCTCCGGCTCAATTGAAGTGACCGGCTTCGATGTTCTTAGGTCGAATCCAAGACTATTGAGTGAGTACATAGGTTTTGTATTTCAAAATCCAGAATCACAGGCAGTTTTGGAAACAGTTGAAGAAGATATCGCCTTCGTGCTGGAAAACGCAGCCATTCCCAGAACCGAGATGCGACAACGGGTGAATGAAATAATGGAATTATTAGATATTGATCATCTACGACACCGTTCCTTGGAAACACTCTCAGGTGGAGAGAGACAGCGAGTGGCAATTGCTACAGCGTTGGTAAACCAACCCAAGATCCTTGCCCTGGATGAACCAACGAGCCAGCTGGATCCTGAAGCTGCCCAAGATGTGCTACAAGCCCTTGAGAAAATCAATACCAGTCGTGGCACCACCATTTTTTTGGTTGAACACCGCCTGGATAGAATCCTGCAATATGCTCACCGCTTGGTTTATCTTGTGGACGGTCGGATATCACGAGATGAATTGATTACTGAAACAAGCGATGCGATTAAGATAAGCTCAACCCAGATATCAGATAAACCAAGCATCAATAATGGTCAGATTCCTACTTCTAATGGATCTCGAGACCGGTCCAATTTGCCGTGGCTTCCCTTGGATCGCCAGATTGAGGACAATGGACGTTTGAGTTCATCCACTCGTCCGGTTGAAGCAATGCCGGTGATCGACGCAAATAATCTGGTATTCGCTTACGAAAAAGTCAATATCCTGAACGGGGCACAACTTCGCTTATCGGCCGGTGAAATAACCGCTTTGATCGGTTGTAATGGTAGCGGCAAGAGCACTCTGTTGAAGTGCCTGGTTGGACTATTACGACCCCAAGCCGGCGAAATTCGAATCAATGGTCAGTCGACTGCTGGCCTTAAGATCGCAGACATCTGCCGCCAAGCAGCTTATTTGCCACAGGCTCCGGATGATCTGCTATTCGCAGACAGCGTTGCTGGTGAGTTGGAAATCACTTTGGATAATCATGGTCTGGACCGTGCCGATTTGGCTACTTCCCCACAGGATTTGCTATTAGCACTCGATCTCTTGGACTATTCTGAACAGTATCCGCGCGATTTATCCACAGGCGAACGGCAACGAGTGGCATTGGCATCGATCGTAATCACTGAACCCAGCATTTTGCTCCTGGATGAACCTACTCGTGGTCTGGACCCGGCTGCTAAGCAGAAACTGATCGATTTGTTGACCCGTTGGCGAAGCGAGCAGAATACTATCTTGTTGGCTACTCATGACTTGCAGCTAGTATCTACTATCGCCGATAGGGTCTTGATATTGGAAGGTGGATTGGTAATCGACGCAGGAAGACCTTCATACCCGCTGGCAGATGGCTCGATGTTTGAGCAATACGAAAGATATCTTAAATTTAAAGATACAGCCCAAAGTTAATCTCTGGCCCAGTTTAGCATTATCGGCTCTTGCACTTATGATCTATTCTTGACTTTCGGGAAGAGCAATCACTGGAGTATGACATGCCCAAACTAACAAAAATATATACAAAAACCGGAGACGAAGGTCAAACAACTCTTGGCACCCGTGAAAAAGTTTTCAAAGATTCCTTAAGAGTAAAGGCATATGGTGATGTTGATGAGCTTAACTCGGTTGTGGGTCTAGCCATGGCGGCCGGTCTATCACCAAGCTCAAGTGAAATATTACCAGCCGTCCAGAATGAACTATTTCATTTGGGATCGGATTTGGCATTCCCTGATTCAGAGGGAGAATCTTTTCAGATTCCTAGAATCGAAGCCAGACATGTCAAGGCGCTGGAAAAAGTGATAGATGAACTGCTGGTTATTGTTGGTCCCTTAGAAAATTTTATTCTGCCAGGCGGGTGTATTGGATCAGCCTATCTTCATGTTGCCCGTACTGTTTGCAGGCGAGCGGAGAGAAGCGTTATCTCGCTGGCTCGCGAAGAAACAACAAATCCAGTCACTATTCAATACTTGAATCGACTATCAGATGCCTTATTTGTGATGGCCAGATATGAGAATCATTTTCGAGGAGTGGTTGAGCCATTGTGGGATTCTCGCGTTTGATCACATGTCAAATGAAAAGGCGTTGCTCTATTCTTAGGATGTCGATGATAGGCGAATGGCGTTGGAATGAGAAAACTTATTGAGGTAAACTGGGACAAATTACGAGTCAGGATGGTATAAGTTGAGTAACATTACGCTTCTCGGCATTCTCATAATCTTCATTTGGCTGGCAGCTATTGCCTACTATTTTTATGTATCTAGACAACAAGGCGAGATCATAAATGAGATTGATGAAATGCGCGAAGAACTCGATAAATTAGAAGGTGTACAAGAAGATTCTGCAGCAGAACAAACAGGTTAGGCCATTGAAGATGAAACTGATTAGATTTCCAACGTTTGTTCTGACCGCAATATTCCTCTTGTTTGGCGCTGCATCTTGTTTGCCAGATAACGTGGGAGGTCCGGATCCTTGTAATGAGGATGGTATGTCACTAAATGACGAATTTGATGGTACGAAAGACTGTGGATGGGCGCTCTATAACGGCAGCGGTGTAACTTCTACGATAGACGAAGGTGTCTTACGGATTAGTAATAGTTTGCCTGGTGAAATTACATGGGCCATTGCCAATAAGAACTTTGATGACGTCATCATCACAACTCAAGCTCGCCAGGTCAGTGGACCGGACGACAATGCCTATGGTGTAATTTGTCGTTATCAGAGCCCAGAAAACTTCTATGTTTTTTTGATAAGTGGTGATGGTCATTATGCAATTGGCAAGTATCAGAGTTCTAGCTCCCAAATTCAGTATTTGTCTGGGGAAGGACAATATCTATTTAGCGACACAATAAACCAAGGTGCTGCTACCAATGAAATTCGCGCAAGTTGCATAGGAAATGAGTTAAGCTTGTCGGTTAACGGCATACCACTGGAAACAGTTACAGACCCCACCTTTGTGATTGGTGATGTTGGCCTTGGGGCAAGTCCGTTTAAGTCAGGCACGACAGTTATTGAATTTGAAGGCATTCGTGTAGTATCACCGTAGCAACTCTGCCTATAATTTATTCAGGGACAATTACTGTCGTTCATTTTAAGATGAGTTGCTATCGTCTGTTTATAACACTTGAAGACAGAACAGTTGATTGCAGTTGTGCCTATGTGTAGAGCAAGTCACTTTCGGAGTTAAGAGGCAGACCTTGAAATTACGAACAGAGTTTTTGATAGTGTTGCTCCTGACCATACCAACACTTGTATCGTGTGGAAATAGAGCAGGACCGGAAGAAGCGGAGCAAGCGGATTTTATTTACGAAGACGATTTTTCGGCCGATAAGGCGGGTCGTTGGATCACCGAAGGGGATGAGCTCGGATCGACGACTCTAGATGGCGAAAGGCTTGTCATTGATATCAATGCAGCCAATACACTTCAATACTCGACATTAAGCGAACCAGATTTTTCGGACATCGATTTACGGGTTAACGCTACTTTGCTAGAGGGGAGCGAGGACAGCACCTACGGCATTTTATTTCGCATGCAAGGACCTGATGCATTCTATCGTTTCGAAGTCATGGGTGATGGACACTATATGGTGGAGAGACTGAACAGTGATGGAAGCTGGAAACGATTTGTCGATGATTGGGAGAGAAGTGATGCGATTCTTCCTGGTCTAAACTCTACCAATGAGTTGCGGATTGTAGCAGTTGGACCAGTGATCTCGTTCTATGTTAATAATGAATTGCTGACTGAAGTGACTGATAGTGCCTTTCCGGCCGGAGCGATAGCACTTGATGCCGGTACCTTTGGTACTCCCAAAGCTACTATCGCTTTCGATAATTTGAGGATTGCTGAACCGTAAATAGATGTCCAAAGATTTGGAACGGCGCGTTGAAACGGTTTTAAACCAGGTAGCTGTATCCTCCAGCCCATTATCAGGGGGCAGCGTCGGAGAAGTCTATAAAGTCGGCTTAGCTGATGGGCGATATGTCGCAGCCAAAGTGGATAATCAGCCTGCGCCAATATTGGAGCTTGAAGGCAGCATGCTAACCTATTTGGCACAAAACAGCCAGCTACCGGTACCTGGGGTTTTATTCTCTGATAGCCGCTTGTTGGTGCTTGAGTATCTACCGGGGACCAGCTCATTCAATTCCTCTTCTCAACGACATGCTGCCGAGCTATTGGCCGAGTTGCATAACATTGCGGCCGATCGTTTTGGTTTTTCATACGACACCTTGATAGGTGGGCTACATCAACCAAATCCATGGAAGAGCTCATGGGTTGATTTTTTCAGAGAACAACGCCTATTGTTCATGGCAAACCAAGCCTTTGAAATTGGTCGCTTGCCGGAAGCACTGTTCAAGCGTTTGCAGGCGTTTTCTGAGAGGCTGGATCTATGGCTGAAAGAGCCTACCCAACCTTCATTAATTCATGGAGATGCGTGGACCGGCAATATCCTGGCTTTGAACGGCCAGATTACTGGATTCTTAGATCCGGCGGTTTATTTCGCGGATGCCGAAATAGAGTTGTCATTTACAACCTTATTCGGCACCTTTGGCGACTCTTTTTTTAAGCGATATGGTGAGATCAGGCCATTAGAACCAGGATTTCTGGAAACTAGACGCGATATCTACAATCTGTATCCACTTCTGGTCCATGTGCGCTTATTCGGCGGAAGCTACGTAGCTTCCGTCGGAAGAATTCTGAAACGATTTGGCTACTAGCCCATATGAGACCAACGATGGATGAGATCGTAACGGATCGACTACTATCGATAAACCGAGAGTTTTATAGTCGCTACGCTAACTCATTTGCCGAGTCTCGTTCTCATATGCCTTCTGGGTTCAACAAATTGGCATACTATTTGCCTGCGCGGCCTGTAGACGTGTTGGATGTTGGTTGTGGAGAAGGGCGTTTTGGTCGATTTGTTGCCGAGAACCATCTCTTAATGAGCTATACTGGCGTGGACTTTGGCCAGGAATTAATGGAAGTTGCAGCAGCCTCCTTATCAGGCAATTATGAAATCAGGGATCTTAGCCGAGCGAATTGCCTAGCCGGCTTGGACATGTTTGATATTGTGGTTTGCCTTGCGACCCTGCAGCATATACCCGGTCGGGACAATAGAATCCGTTTGCTGACGGAGATGCGTAACCATCTCAATCCGGGGGGCCGAATTTTCTTGTCGAATTGGCAGTTTCTCCAAAGCCAACGGCAGATGAAAAAGGTAATTGCTTGGTCCAATGTCGGCCTCAATTCGGATGATGTCGAAAAACATGATTACCTTTTGACCTGGCAGAGAGGGGGCTATGGTGTCAGATACGTATCATGGATCGGTTCTGAAGAAATTCTTCGTTTGGCTGATGCGGCCGATCTTGAAGTGTTAACTCAATTCCGAAGTGATGGTCGAGAAGGTGATTTGAATCTATATTCAGTGCTCGAAAAAGCGAGACGCGTCTAGAGACTCGGACTGCCTAATATTTCTGGATTTTCAGTTGCTAGCGTATGTGGTTGAGCCCCCATTATTGGTTATGCCTGTTTGACATGCGATCATCGCCAATGCTAAAATCATTCAGGTAATTCGAGAGAAAGGTGGCATGAATCTAAAGCGACAATTGCAGTTGGATACAGAAACCGCCATGCGAGAAGGCGATACTAATCGTCGTGATACACTGCGAATGTTGCTCGCGGCGATTAAGCAAGAAGAGGTCGACGGCCAGGTCGAGTTGGACGACGATGGCGTAGAAAAGATCTTATCCAAGCAGGCTAAACAGCGCAAGGAAAGTATTATCGATGCAGAAAAAGCAGGCCGGGTAGAACTAATTGCCCAGGAAGAAGCCGAATTAGCGATCATCGAACAATATTTGCCGCAACAAATGACTGAGTATGAAGTACGTCAGGTCGCTACAATCGTTATCGCCGAGTTAGGAGCCACCGGGATGGCGGATATGGGGCGTGTGATGGGGCAACTTATGCCGGAACTTCATGGCAGAGCTGACGGACGTTTAGCCAGTCAGGTTGTTCGCCAATTACTTCAAGATTGATGATGGCCTAGCTAATCTATGGCATCCCAAACAGAGGTACAAAACGACACCAATCTGCGCATCCAAAGGATGATGCGGAAATCCTTGCTGTGGATATTTGCCGGAGCCATGACATTAGTTGTGGTTTTGGTATTGGCATTTGACTTCGTTAGCGGTCCACAGGTTTCTGCTACACTTGGAGAGCCATCGCCTTCCGATGTTGTAGCGCCGCAATCCATAACCTATGCCAGTGATGTGCTGACTGAACAGGCCAAACAACAGGCGGCCGTCGGTGTAAATGACCAATACACTCCACTAGATCTAAGCATAGCTCGAGCACAACAGAACCTGGTTGGTGCTGTCTTTAGCTTCATTGAAGTAGTTCGAGCAGATCAATTGGCTGATGATGATACAAAATTGCGATATTTGCTGTCTATTGAGGAGTTGAATATCGAAGACAGTGTGGCTGAAGATTTGCTATCTCTTAGCCAAAGTGAATTTGTTAGAGCTCGCGACAATATCCTACAAATCGTTGAAAATACCATGCGACAAGGCGTGGTCGACGATCAACTGGGAGAAGCTAGGCGACGCGCAGCGATGGGTGCTGCTTTTGATCTAACACCGGCCCAGGAAAGGGTCGTTACGGCGATGGCACCTCAATTTGTTGTTCCCAATATCTTTTTTGATTCAGAATTGACAACCCAACTTGAAGCTGAAGCCATGGCGTCAGTCGAACCTGTGACCCAAATCGTGACGAAGGATCAGCGTGTACTAAGAGTGGGTGACGTTGTCGACGAGGTTGACCTGGAAATGCTGGATCAATTAGGGTTATTGCAGCAGCAATTAGATTGGCGTCGGGCGATTAGTGCGGTTCTTGCTGCTCTACTTGCCACAACTGTTATTACTCTTTATTGGAACCTTTATTTTGGAGAACGAAAAGATACGGTTCGAAGCCTGACGATTATTGGCGTAATGCTGGTCTTATTTATTTTGAGTGCGAAATTATTAATGTCGAATCGCACGATTTATTCTTATCTATATCCTGCTGCAGCGCTCTCTATCATTATCGCCGTAATCTTTGAGATTCGGTTGGCCATTGTTGTAACTGTGGTCCAAGCAGCGCTGGTTGGCTATATCGCAAATAATTCGCTAGAGATGGCAGTATTCTCGGCAGCTGGCGGAATGTTGGCCGTATTAACTCTACGTGACGCCCAACGAATCAATGCTTTGTTTAGAGCTGGACTGGTGGCAGGCGTTGGCTACGCAACCGTCGTCTTGATATTCAATCTGCCTACCAATATATCACCGGCAAATCTGTTGACTCTCATTTTGTTTGGCATCCTTAACGGGGCGGTTTTATCTGCCGGATTGAGCCTGGCTGTCGTCTTTATAATTGGCAGTATTTTTCGCATCGTAACGCCTCTACAACTGCAAGAATTGTCGCGGCTTGACCATGAATTATTACAGGAATTATTACGGCGGGCTCCCGGAACCTATCACCATTCCATCATGGTGGCCAACCTAGCCGAACAAGCGGCCGAAAGGGTTAAGGCGAACAGTTCTTTGGTGCGAGTCGGCTCCTTCTACCATGATATTGGAAAGATGAACCGCCCGCCATTTTTCACCGAGAATCAGAATGGTAATAACCCCCACGATAATCTTGATCCGTATAGTAGTGCCAGGATCATTCTGAGCCATGTGACTGATGGATTGGAAATGGCCCGACGGCATAGGTTACCGAACCAGATTCGGGACTTCATCGGCGAACATCATGGTGATCGCGTTCTTAAAGCATTTTATAGCAAAGCGGTCGACCAGGCAGGAAACGAAGACCAGGTCGACATCACACGATTCAAATATAAGGGTCCCCGGCCTCGATCTCGCGAAACAGGCATCGTTCAGTTGGCTGATTCGATTGAAGCAACATCGAGCGCTTTACGACCTAATACAG
>JAHEJP010000455.1 GCA_024638855.1 Chloroflexota bacterium | reverse complement strand
TACAGGCCGCCAAAATGATCAGACCTGCGAATGCGGCTACCAACCACAGTGCTGGCTTTTTGTATCGTCTCGTCATGGTAATCTCCTAGCGTCAATTTATTTGACTTGCCAGAGGCGAGCGGCCGTGCCACGCGCCCCTGTTATCAAATGAGTATAGGCTATGTTGTCGCCCCCGAATGTGAGCCCGTTCACTTTTTCGGCGAATCTTGGAGCCAGATGAGCGTTCGTCATTTTCTCTATATCAATTGTAGGTTTGGGCACATTCACCAAGTAACAAAAGCCTACACTTAATTCTATGCGCACCCGCACCATCTTAAGCAAATTACTGATCCTGACCGCACTATTTTTGAGTGCTTGTACGGCCGTCGTTGGATTGACGGGGGAGGAACCATCGGCCGCCGGCATTAACGGTGCGGCAGAACGCACTACGGACATTGCACCAGACGTTGCAACATCTGTTGCAACACCTGGTGATGAAGAAGCGCCGGCCGATCCGGCGTTGCCACAGGAAAACGCGGATTCTGCGACTGAAAGTGATGACGCTGTAGAGTCCGAGATCGAGCCTAGCTCCAACCCCCAAACCGAAACCAACCCTCGCGTCGAAGTTCCTGATGTATCTGTCAATTGGCTGCTTCCTTGGGATGGCATCCGGCCTATCTACAATCCCGAATTTGCCAGCGCGGCCGAGGCGCCTCTGGACGATGACGAGTTGGTGCTGGCCATTAGCCTCGGCGATGAAGCCAAAGCCTATCCCATCACCGTCTTGCGTAGCCGGGAAATGGTCAACGACGAAATGGCCGGCATACCTACCCTGGTCACCTGGTGACCGATTTGTTACACCGGCATGGTGCATGACCGGAGAATCGATGGAGAGGCGCACACTTTCGGCAACGCCGGTGGGCTGATGATGAACGCCATGACCTGGTGGGATCATGAAACCGAGTCCATCTGGTCCCAGCCCTGGGGTCGTTCCATCGACGGCCAGTACAAAGGCGTTGAATTGTTTTTACTGCCCTCCCAACTGACCACCTGGAGCGCTTGGAAAGCCGAACATCCGAACACCCTGGCCATGATCAATGACTATGGTGGATTTGCCCCTTTCCGGCAGCGCTTCGATCCCGATTTTGTCATCGGCCTGGTATTGGCCACAGAAGCCAAAGCCTTCTACTATCGCGACGTGGAATCGGCCGGCATCGTCAATGACTTCGTCGGCCAGATACCGGTGATGGTCTGGGCCGGCGACGAAAACTTCCACGCCTACGTTCGACAGGTTGACGATCAGATTTTAACCTTCCGCCTGGAAGGCGATCGCTTGGTCGACGAAGAAACCGGCTCAACCTGGAATATCAGCCGCGGCCTGGCCACCGATGGCCCCCTGAAAGGCCTGAGCCTACAAGGTGTGCCTAGCTCCAGCTCCTTTGACTGGGCCTGGGAAGATTTTTATCCCCAGACGGAATTCTACCCGACATGATCCTGCCAATCGCGCATAACCCCCAGGCCCGGTGGTAAGTGTCTGAGCGGCCGGCAGCGCCCGCGCCTTGAAATTAGTGTAATCTAGCTCCTATCCCATTTCCTCTAGGTATTGGAGCTACATCTCCCGCGGCATAAAGACCCGGCAAGCATAATCCGAGCCTGTCCAGGCCAGGATTTTTAGATCCTTTCGCTCCAGCCGCTTCAACAGCGTCTCGAGATCCTTCTTTTGCCTGGCCCAAACTATGATCCTGGCTGGATCGTCCTTATCTTAAACGGCCGAATAAAAACCATCGACGGTGTAAATCCACACGGAAAAACCTCCTGTTTCTTCTTCCTACAAGCGCCACACTTCTAATGTGTCCTCGGCGCAGCCGATGATCCGTGAGCCATCCGGATACCAGGCTATCACTCGCCGGCCGGAGAGCACGAGGGGCCAGGAAACGATGCCCTCCCCAATGGGTTTCCAATTCGCCGTATCCCAGATCACAAGATGATTATCGCTCCCCAAAGAGGCCAGCCTTTGCCCGTCATGGCTGAAGCGAATATTTGCGATTCTCGTCCAAAATCCACTATGTAATGGTTCGTGTCCGACGATAATTTCCTTCTGTTCAAGCGAGCCATAATCATACAACATGATCTGTCCATCCGAGCCGGCACAGGCCAAAATATCGCCCCGAGGACTCATATCGATATCTTGAAAATCGTAAAAGGCTGGTCCTTCATGCTGTTCCCTAGGTTCTGATGACCGCCAGGGGAAATTGAAGGGGCGGGATTGGAGTGTGGTGCTCCTGTGAATGGCACCTGTGCTGGCGTCTAGAATCCATAGGTGATCCGCGTAGGCAAAAACGGCGATTTCCCGGCCGTTTGGCACGAACTTCAGCCCGTATTCGCTATTATGCTCCTGCTCGACAGGATATTTCCAATGGATGAACTCATTTTTAGCGACTGCATATATCCATATGGATTCCTTATCGCAACAAGCTAGTAGATTTCCTTTTGGCGACCAGGACAGGAATTTTATCCAGGGGGTATCGCTAACCTTTCGCCACCAAGAGTATGGCGAGACTGAATTTTCCATTACCGCGCTGTCGGCATGCCAAAGGGAAATATTATTGTCATCGGTACAGGCGGCGATATGCCCGGCCGGTGAAATGTCCACCGATTGGTAAGAACCACGCTCCTTCAACGTCGTCATCTGCCAATCCTGACCGCTGAGTCGAAATAGGCCGCGATCTGTGCCGACTACGACTGCATCCCCTTTGGGAGAAATAGCGATCGTTCGCGGTTTGAGGCCACTTGGCAATTTGATATCCCCTTCGTGGACCAGAGGCGCAGTTTTTCCTTGTGAAGCCAGTCGCCGTTGTAAACGCTGGTATCGTTCAATCGCCTTGGGATTTGGCTCAACGGTGTCTCGCAATGTTTTATATAGTTGATCAGGCCGCATCGGAGGTTGGCTGCCACGCTTTAGATCAACCCGATCTCTCTTGTCCAAAAAGAGGCCTGGATCCAACGCTGCCTCCAGCAGTTGGTCGGACAGGCGCAGGGCGTCCAGATCGTCTAAGGTATGAGGAGAAATAGAGAAAATAGCCCGTCGTATCCATTTGCCCTTACCCAAGTTTAGTGCGCCTTTCGCTCGCTCCTCAAGGGCCACTTCAGCTAAGTCAACTATCAAAACCATCCGGCAACTCGGAAATTTATCGTTCACCAAAACAGTTTCTTCTTGGGGGCTTTCGGGTATGCCGGCAACCTGCCACCCATACTTGAACAGTTCCTTCATCGCCACTGAGGCTCGGGCGCTATAATCTGGTTTAACCGAACCGACGGGCCAGGCTTTGACCTCTTGGGTCAAGAAACTCAAGCCTGTTGGCCGGATGCCCGATTTTAAGATACCGTCACGGATCCCGTCCAAGTCGGTTTTTTCGGTTAGACGATGGATTGTCCGTTGTTCGGCCAACTCTGCGATATCTTTGGGCAGCTGTTCTGGCGTTGGCATCTGAACCTGGCCTACCAGGACGACATGTATGCGCTTTCGCAGCGACAAAGCCGTCCGGATCTCTCGCCGCACATAGTCCTCTGGCCGGTCGATTCGTCGTCTACCGCTAGTATCAGCCTCCAAGAAACCATTGCCAATGACCGCAACCACGTCAGTGGACTGGTAGAGGAAATCCTCAAATTGGACCCGGAAATCCAGTCCTGGTTGTTCGCTGCCCTCATCGAAAAAGACCGTTTCGGGGCTCAATTTAAGCGCCAATGACCGGGCTAACAATCTTGCCCAAATGCCTGTGTCGTCCCGCCGATAAGAGACGAAAATCGACTTCTTTGGCCTTTGACCGGCGACTTTCTCAATGCCATGTTTAACGTCCTCAGCCCTGGTGGCCCAGATCGCCCGAGCCATTGCTCTTGGCAACTCCGATTCTGTCTT
>JAHEJP010000454.1 GCA_024638855.1 Chloroflexota bacterium | reverse complement strand
CACCAACCGATGCGAGCGGCCTTGAGCTTCGTCCACGAAATCAATCACGCCAGGTACTATCACGAAGGTCTGCGGCCCGACATCAACGCCCTGAGCGAAGCCGAATACGCCCGCTTACGAGTGGAAGAAGAGGCGGAAGGGGTCGTGAAAAGCATCGAGGCCAAGATAGAACTGCGGGATGCGGGCTACGACGTCGAATCGCTCTCCTATCCTTTGGAAGACAGTTACCATCAAGCCTCCCAGATAGCCATAAACGAAGCCACAGTTCGCGACCGGGGCATCAGCCAGGCTGAATTAGAGGACATCGGCCGGGCGGCTGGGATGGCAGCGGTTATCAAGGGTTTCATGGACGGCCGGGTCTGGACTTCCCACACCCTCGAGCCCTATGCCGACTTCTACGGCAAATGCTCGGGCAAGGCCGGATTGGCCAACCAGCTCCTGAGCCCCGTATCGGAAATCGTCGATGGTTTAACCGGCTACGACCTGCTGGACTCGGTCACCAACGCCATCTCCGAATCCTGCTGATGGGTTCCAGGGTTGAAGGTTCATTCACCTAGTCAAAACATCAACTACCTTTTGAGCCTTTACGGGCTAGATCGAACCGGCTAAACTGTTCGAGCGATGAGTTCTTGGAAAAAAATCTCCGAAGCCAAGCTGCTTGAGTTGAGCCAAGAGCAGAACTGCTTTGAAACGGCCGTTAGGGAATGGGAGTATGCCGGCAAGGTGACAGACCATTTGAGCGCGGTCGAACTATGCCAGTTGTGCGACCATCCTAATCTACGCTATCACTTCGAGATACTCAATCGACACACGAAAGTTACCCTCCAGGTAGGGTCTAGCTGTATTAAGAAGTTTGACATCGCCGTCTACAATAGCGATGGGAAAGAGCTACACGGCGAATCGAAATCGAGGCAATTAGAGGAGGAGATCAGTGCCAAACATCGTGCGATGATGCTTGAACAGCTTCGCGAGTTGTGGCGTAGGGCAAGCTGGGAACGGGATCGCATCAAGAAGTGCGTAGAGGAGTATAAGCGACGGGATGGCTTCTCCCCGGGCGATCTACGTTTTTTATTTGAGTTAATGAATCGGTACGAGGTAATTTACACCGCGTCAGTCTATAAAGTCCTCCTCCGTAGTAAACAAGATAGAAATGAATTGTTCCAACTATCAGCCGAGGATCTGGAACTGATCTGGCCCACTCTTTCCCCAGCACAGAAGAGGCGGGTTGGAGAAGAACAAGAAAAAGTTGTTAAAGTAGATCCTGTAGCGATATCCTCTCAAGCTGCGGCTATTATTTTGCCAGAGATGCCGATACGCTATGTCGAACGTTCGCACAAGTACAGGATCACCTTTTATGATGAAGAGGATAGGCCATTCAAAAGGATCTTCCGAGGCGGGGATAAACAAACCCTTCAAGATCTCGCCGAGCGGGAGATACAAAGGATACCTGATTGCCGGACGGTCGAAATTCATTTCACCCAGACTAAGGAGCTTGTGGGTATCTTCAAGAGCATAGACCAAAGGATCGAAAATGAAAGACAATGACTTGAGATATATTCGAATGACAATCGATATCGCCCGCAAAGCCAGGGAAAACGGCAACCATCCCTTCGGCGCCTTGCTCGTCGACGCCCAAGGTGACGTTGTGGCCGAAGCGGAAAACACCGTCGTAACCGGCCATGATTGCACCGGGCATGCGGAAACCAATCTCATGCGCCAGGCCTCAAAAATTTATGAACCCGATTTCCTGGCCCAATGCACCCTGTACACCAGCACCGAACCCTGTCCCATGTGTGCCGGCGCTATCTTCTGGGGCAATGTCAGGCGGGTCGTCTATGGTCTAAGCCAGGCGGGCCTTTACGGGATGTTAGGCGGGGCGTCCGAAGAGGAACTTCTCCTGCCCTGCCGGGACCTCTTCCAGAAAGGACGGAAAAACATTGAAGTCACCGGCCCCCTGCTCGAAGAGGAGGCTAAGGAAGTCCACCAGGGCTTCTGGACTTGAACGACGATGGTACCAACCAGAGTCACTTCCTTTCCCGTGGGCAGGATCGGCAGCGTGGGAGATTGCCCGATAAGGCGGCCGCGAAAAGTATAGCGGTAGGCGATGCTATCGCCCTCGGCGATCATCTCATCATAGGAAAACTCCAAATCAGAATAGGCATGCTCTACTTATTTTTCTACATACACACCCAAGGCAAGATCATCCTGCTGGTCGACGAACTCTTCTGAGAAGTACTCAGCCCAATCCTTGCGCCCCTGGAGATAGTAGCCGAAATAGGCGGTGGCGAAATGTTTCATGCGCGCGACTTGGTCAGCGTCATAGATCATCATATGTCCTTCGCCAACGAACGAAATCATACGCCGATCGGGCGTGCCAAGATGCTCGAAGATATACACAGCTTCCAAGTCATAGATATTGATAGTATCTTTGGTCGCGCCGATGATTAACGTCGGGCGGTTAACCGCTGCCAGCCCGCGCTCTCCGAACAACCAGGCCCCTTCCGGAGCCATTGACATAACGGCTCGAATACGTTCATCCGTCATCGGCTGCCACAGCCCATCATCGCTGCCCGTTATTGCCTCGCCTGCATGAGCGACGAACTCCTCCCATTCCCCAACCATGCCACAAATGTAATATATCCACCAGAGAGCTGGCGCCGGATCCATGGCCTGGGCTTCGGTACATCGGGCCAGATAGAATTTCGGGTCAACGCGTGCGCCGCTCAGGGCGAGCGAATTGTAACCGTCAAAGGAGTAACCCAAAACGCCAGCCTGGTCGGCGTTGATGACTCCTTCCAGACCTTCGAGGGGAGTGGATGCGATCTGCTCCAGGACAAACAAGATGTCGAGCGGGTAGTCGATCAACCACATGCCCCAACTATCGGCCGAATCCTGGCCCCTGATGCCGGCGACCACAAAGCCGTGGGAGGCAAGGTGGGCCGCGAAGATGCCGCCCACCTTGGACGATGAAATCAGCAGCGGATATGGAGCGCCACTTGCATCAGGTTCGGCATCGGGGATAGGTCTGCTGTCGGCCGAATCTTCAAGCTCCAACGCCGGATACCAGACGGCGATGCCTATATGGTGGGCGTCGCGCTCCATGTCTTCATACTCGTAGGCGCGCATGCCTACCTGGTATGGGCCAGGTTCTGAGAGGGGGAAGAGAAATGGCTCCGGGCTGACCTGGGGTACCGTCGTTAGCGCATCCGGCGTAGTGGGAATGATGGTCGACGGAGGAGTTTCCGTGGCAACGCTTGTGATCATTGAAGGTAGCGTAGACGTCGGGATCGCCGTCTCCTGTTCACGGATCTGCGTAGGTCCGGCCGGCGCTGTTGAAGTGCGCCAGACCTCAACGGACGTCGCCGCGCAAGAACTCAGGAATAGGACGGCTGCGAAAAGGACGCAGCCCGGCAAGCACATCGAATGGATCTTGAGCATCGATCTGTGCTCCTAGTCAGGTTCACCAAGCAGTAGTGAATGGCTAAGAGAAGGCACTGGGAACATGATAGATCGCCCTGGCGCTATCGCTAACCCAACGGTGGCACGACGCCCAACTGCTGCAGGAAGCCCAGGTAGTCTGAATGTTCAAACTCCTCGACGATCTTGCCATCGACCACATGGACGACGATGGTACCGACCAGCGTGACCTCTTTGCCCGTGGGCGGAATTGGCAACGTTGCTGATTGACCAGTGTGGCGGCCGTGAAAAGTATAACGGTAGGCGATACTATCGCCCTCGGCGATCATCTCATCATAGGAAAACGCCAAATCAGAATAGGCTTCTCGCATGTTATTGACGCTTTCTTTTATCGCCGCCAATCCACTGATATCCGGGAATGGCGGCCGATGCCAGGTGTAATTTTCGGCATAAACTTCGTCAAAGGCATCCAAATTTCCTTTGAGCCAGGCTTCTTTT
>JAHEJP010000453.1 GCA_024638855.1 Chloroflexota bacterium | reverse complement strand
CAAATATTGCCGGGCGAAATGGCCTTTGACCTGTATGCTACTCACGGTTTGCCCTTGGAGATTACAAAAGATGTCGTAAACGAACGGGGTTTTGATGTCGATGAAGTTGGCTTTAAACTGGCTCAAAAAGCCCATGCGGAAGCCAGTGGCGCTGGTGCCTTCGGCCAATATAACACCCAGGATAGTTTTTATGCGAATGTGATGGCCAAATTGCTTGAGGAAGGTCACATTGCCCGTCAAGGGGTTGATTACGATCCATACGCTGGCTCAAGAATTGAATCAGAGTTATTGGCCATTATTAAAGATGGGAAACTTGTGGATGCGGCTAAAGTTGGCGAGAACGTAGAGCTGGTAAGCGCCGCAACTTCATTCTATGTTGAGGCGGGAGGAGAAGTCAGCGACATGGGCATCATCGTGAGCGAAGATCCGGAAGCAATAGTGCAAGTTGAAGACGTGAAACAACCAGTACCTGGCCTTATCGTCCATATCGGCCGGGTAAAATCAGGAGAACTTGTTACGGGTCAACGGGTCATGCTGCAGGTCGACGAATATCGCCGTTGGGATATCCGCCGCAATCATACGGCCACGCATATTCTGCATCGTGAATTGCGCCACCACTTGGGAAACCATGTTACACAACAGGGCTCACTAGTTGCCCCAGACAGATTGAGGTTTGACTTTTCCCATGACAGGGCAGTAGATCCCGAATCATTGTCCTTGATAGAAGAGGCAATCAATCAGGAAATACTGAACAATCAGCCGGTTCATGCCGGATTCATGTCCCATAGAGAGGCAGTTTCGGCCGGGGCAATGGCACTCTTCGGTGAGAAGTATGGTGAGATCGTACGAACCATCAAGATTGGCGATGTTGACGACCCATATAGCTTTGAATTATGTGGTGGACTGCATGTCGGGTTAACGGGTGATATTGGGTTGTTCAAATTTACCTCCGAAGAGGCGGTAGGTGCAGGCCTCAGGCGAGTCGAGGCTATTACGGGTCGAGAAGCCCGGTCGATGATTCAGCAACGGTTAACGACCCTGGAAAATATATCCGAAAAACTAAATACGCCCGTCGTTAATATCGAACAACGCCTGGATGCAATCATCGAGGATAATCGCTCGATGAATCGAGAGCTGGCTCGCCTTCGAAGTCAACAGGCGAGGGCGGAATTTGAGCATCAACTCGATAAAATACAGAGCGTCGATGGCATACCGCTAATGGTCTCGCAAGTCCATGTTGCGGATATGGAGGGTTTACGTGAAATGGCTGATTGGTTTCGAGATCGCGTAGACAGTGGAGTGGGTGTATTCGCAGCCGTCATAGATGCACGGGTCTTGTTAATAGTTGCAGTTACCGAAGATCTGGTCGACAAGGGAGTTCGAGCGGGTGATTTGGTCGGTGAAATTGCGAAATTGGTGGATGGCGGAGGCGGTGGTCGTTCCTCGTTAGCACAAGCTGGCGGAAAAAGTGTGGCGAAGCTTCCAAATGCGCTTGCCTCAGTTCCCGAAATCTTGTCAAATCATCTGACTCGATAGATCAGTACAATGTTAGCAAAACAAGATAAACTTATTCGTGTCATTCCCGCGGAGGCGGGAATCCACTTGACCAGACATAGATCCCCGTTTTCACGGGAATGACAGCTGGTTGTAATGTTAACATCTTTTATTTAACGGTGTAATCAGCCACGGAAAGTTAATGGCCATTCAGGTCCTTTATCTACAAGAAGATGACGATATCGTGTCGATACGTGATCGTCTTGATTGGGCGCAAGAATCTCAATTGGTCCTTGTATGCCCGCCAGGGGGAGATGTTCTTGCCAGTTACCTGGATCTGGCGATCTTGCGAAGACATGCTGATTCACTCCGTCTCGAAGTGGGCTTAATTTCAACGGATCACAGGATCACTAGTCAGGCAAAGGCATTGGGATTTCCGGTATTTTCATCCGTAAGATCGGCAACACGAGGTCGAAGACGATGGTGGCGTGGAAGGCGAAGGCGAGAGTTGGTAGGCCAACGAGTCATTATCGATGAAGCCGATCGGCTTGAAGTCAAACGAAGACGAAAAGAACCACCGACCTGGCGAAAGTGGCTGACGAGATACTTGGCAATAATCGCTTATATTGTGATCTTGGCTCTGATTTTTATTACTGCTGTTTACGTCATACCGGGTGCGACGATAACTTTGAGACCAGAAATCAGGCCCGTAGCAGTATCGCGTCAAATCGTAGTTGATCCCCAATTAGCCGCCGATGTTTCTTCTGGGGCAACGGTTCCCGGACGGGTGCTTTCTTCGATTCAGGAATGGCAAGCTGAGGTCGAAACGACAGGGACCGTTGCCGTGGCCGATTCGTCATCTCGGGGTACAGTCATTTTTGTGAACAAATTAGATGAACCGGTCACGGTACCGGCCGGAACTCGCGTTAGCACATCGCAAGGTGACCGGATTGTCTTCCAGACCATATCTCCGGTCGATGTTCCCGATGTGGTTGGTGGGACTGCTGAGGCTCAGATCGAGGCTGTTGAACCGGGTGAAGATAGTAACGTGGCGATCGGACTCATTAATAGGCTTCAAGGCACCTTGGCAAATCAACTAGAAGTGCGAAATTTGGAGGCAACCACGGGTGGCTTAATGCGCCAGGAACCGTCCGTCACCGAGGCTGATCAACAAAGGCTAAGATCTCAAGTATTACAGCAGCTTCAAATCCGGGCCTTGGCGGAGATGGAAAGCATGCTTACAGATAACGAAGTGCTGGCGCGAGATTCGCTTCGATTGGTAGAGATTGTTGATGAATTCTATACACATTTCCCCGGCGAACAATCAGATGAGTTGACGGTAGAGATCCGGGCTGAGTTGCAGGCAACGGCCGTCAACGAATCCGAGGCAGTGGCCCTGGTTTATGAGGGGTTAGTCGACGAGGTAGGGCCAGGATTTGAACTTGTCCCTGACAGCTTGATATTTGGGGGTGGCGAGGTCATCGGGGTTGATGGTCAAGGAAGGGTCACGTTTGAAATGATGGGGGAAGGGGTCAGTTCAGCCCGTCTGGTGATGGATCATATTATTGAACCGGTATCAGGGCAGGAGATTGGAAAGGCAGCTTCATTTCTATATGAACAATTGCCATTAAGCGATTATCCAACCATTCGTGTCTGGCCTGAGTGGTTCGGCCGGCTGCCGTATTTGCCGGTACGGATCCGAACTCATGTCGAAACAGGGTTCGGTGGGGCTGCTGAACTGTCTAAGGTGCCATAGCCACTCAGTTAAAAATCAAAGTATATTAGATGTTGGGCATTCGTACGTGTTTCAACCCCTGCGCTGTGTTATAAATTGTGCCTTGAGATTTCTGTAACTGGTATTTCACGATCCTCGGCGAGAATCAAAGTGACATCCAATAGGATCTCACCAGGAGAGCAGGGAGGTAATTACATTGGTAGAACTGCCCGGCATCGAACTTTCAGGCGGACCTGTTCTGGCTCTGGATTTGGGTGAGAAACGCATCGGAGTGGCCATTAGCGATGAGAACAGAATTTTTGCCCGCACTGTAGGCGTAATTAAGCGTACTTCACGAAAAGAGGATTTCAATGCGATCATCAAGATTGCCAAGGAAGAGAAGGCAATTCTGATCATCATAGGTTTGCCATACCTTCCATCGGGTAAGGAAGGTAGCAAAGCCCAATGGGTCAAGGATTACGCCGCAGACCTCGAGCAACAAAGTGGTTATGATGTCAGGCTTTGGGATGAGAGGTTTTCTACGGTAGACGCCGAAAATAGCTTGCGGGAGCGTGGGATTCATAAGAAGCGTCGACGAAAACGAGTTGATGCTGTTGCTGCGGCATTTATTTTGCAATCTTACCTCAATTCGGAATCCAATCCTGCTGGCTCATTCCAGGATAAGTAATACGCCATTAGGCCTATTATTAAGATAAT
>JAHEJP010000452.1 GCA_024638855.1 Chloroflexota bacterium | reverse complement strand
CCGATGCCAGGTTGGCAATAAAATCCTGTAAGGCAAAGCCAATGGCCAGGGTCGCCGCGCCTAAGATGGCCACGAGGCTCGAAGTCGGGAAGCCCACTATGCCCAGAGCCAACACGAAAAGAATGAGGAGTAACGTGTAATAAGTAACGTTGCCTAGAAATGTTACCATGGTCTCTTCCATCTTGGCTTTGACCATGGATCTTTTGACGATTCTTACTGCCCACTTAGCTAGTAGCCGGCCAATGATGACCACAGCAAGAGCTAGGACCACTTTCAGTAAAAGTTCAGAAATCGGCTGGTTAAAGATCTGGTTTATACCACTGGTAAGTTCTTCAGATTCCATGATTTTCTCCTATCAGAATTATTTGGTTATTTTGATCGGTATAAGACGAGGAACGCGTTGCCTATACTGACCATATGCTTCACCAAAAATTGCGCCCAATCGTCGTTCTTCATAAATCGAACCAATCCAAAAATAGAGTGTTGCCAGAATATTGAACGATAAGGCGCTCATTGTCATGCTGGGTGAGAACCATATGAACAGCAGACTAAAGAAGTACAAAGGATGGCGCACATAGGCATAAGTCCCCTGGATTACGAGAACTGGTGGTGGATTGATGGGCTCGTTGCCTTGCACGTAACGAAGTGCCTGCCCTATACCGGCAAAACGAAACAGATCGGTCTGCCAAAGGCTTATACCCAGACCTAGCAAACCAAGCAGTTGAATGGATAAAAAGAAGTAACTCAGAGGCTCTGTCACTCGCCAAAGAATGCGATCGGGCACGGCGGCCGCTAATAGCCACAAGACCGGTACAAAGGTGAGCACTGCGATGGCATTGTAGAAAAGTCGATACAGGCCATCGTATCGCCGGCTACCGATCCAACCGCGAACCATCTCTTTGAAAGCGATTGAAGCAGTCAGGCTATGAAGTACTGCCCAGGTGATGAAGGCCAGTAAATAAACCATATCCACTCCTTTTTTTCTATTGCCGTATCCGGCCGGCTGCATTATAAATCAGGCCAAAGGTGTTGCCGAATGGATCAAAAACCATGGCAGTTTGACGACGAAAGCTGGGATCTATTGCCCGATCTATTGGGTCATCTGCCAGAACCGGTACGCCTGCATATTTGGGGTGATAAAAACATCAGCTCTTCTGAAAGGGAAGCGGCCGAACTGGCTCAAATTCTCAGCCATCATTTCGAGCAAATCGACTACCGGCTTCTACCGCGCAGGGTGAATTACCCCTATTATCCCGTGATCGGCATTATGCGCCGTGAAGGAGACGAAGCTCTGGATCTCGGACTACGCTTTATTGGCTTACCTTCGGGAGCCCAGATGACTTCCTTCATCGCCGCAATCCAATCTGTCTCCTTTCGGGGGATGACTTCCGAAGCAAAAACCAGGATCCGCCTGCGGCGACTCCGGCAAGAGGTCATCCTGGAACTTGTGACTTCGGCCGACGACGAGGCTGGCACGGTGATGGCTCATCGTATAAGCAATCTGGCTGTTGTGAGCCCCTACATCAGAAGTTTCATCATCATGGCCCAAGATTTCCCCCAGGTGCTGATCCGCTATTCCATCAGCCATGTGCCTCACCTAGTCGTCAACGAGCGCATTCACTTTGAAGGGATAATTGAGGAAGAGGCTATTCTGGAACAAATCGGCCGAGCCCTCAAGTAATCGGGAAGATTCTAGACCAAACTACTCATCTGGGAGCTTGTGGCCTACTGAGGCTGCCTGACCGTAACACAGCCACAACCATATGTCTAAGCAACTTTTTTGATCATCTGAAGCTGATTAGACGATTCTTACTATTGTCTCTATAACTGCATCAAGTCTGCTTAATGATTCTCTGTAATGGTGATGGGATCACTATTGAGTCAGAACGCTGTTACCGGCGAATTATTAGGCCAGGGCCGAATCATTGCTGAAGCAACCGATCATCAATTGGTAAAGTCGGTTGCCGGGGGTGATGAGGCTGCCTTTGTCGAGCTCTATTCACGTTATAAGGTGACTCTATTCAACTATCTCCTGCGTCTCATTAATGAACAGAATATTGCCGAAGACCTGCTTCAGGAAGTCTTCGTGGCCGTTTGGAGAGGAGCCGGCAAATTCAAAGCCCAGGCCAGCGTCCGGACCTGGCTTTTTCGCATCGCCCATAACCAGGCTGTTTCTTGGCTACGCCGTCGTAAAGATGTGGTTGACCATGATGAAATGCTGCATTTAATAGCCGACGGTGACGTCCTGGAGGAGACCATCTTAAAAACCTGGCATGCAGACCAATTAAGAGATGCCTTAGGACAGTTATCCTCCGCCCATCGGGCCGTGGTTGAACTATCCTTCGTCCACGAACTCACTTATGCTGAGATAGGTGAGATTATGGATTGCCCGGTTGGAACTATCAAAAGCCGCATGAGCTACGCCCTCAAATACCTGGATGGTTTTCTTCGCCAAAATGGCGTTGGCGTCTGATAATCCCCTACTTCACCTCAATAATAAATAACCGATAAACTATTCAGGGCTATTTAACAATGGCCCATTTACCACTTTGTTTATGGAGCCTTCCCCCGCCTAGCTGCCCAATAATCCTCCGGTCGAAAACGAATATCGACCAATTTTAAACCTTTTTTAAGATAACCACGACTATAGTAATAGGACTAAGGTCATACAGGACCGAAGTACTGGGACAAAAGGACTATTCAAATCATAATTATTTATTTTCACAAATTGATTCCCAAAACGTTTATCCGGAGGATTTTAATGGCACATCATAGAGTATTTAGATTATCAATCGTTATCATTTTTCCTATTATGGCTCTTTTATTAGCGGCTGCCTTCGCACAACCGGCCCGAGGTGCAGCCCCCAATGTCGTCTTTTCCCAATGCGCCCCAGGGCAGAATGGCGAAGACCCCAAGTGCATTGGTCAAGGTAATAATGGATGGGTGACCGGCAAAGTTGGCCCCAGCAAAGCAAATTATCAGATCGGTGATTTTATCGCCTACCGGGGAGAGCACGCAAATCTGGACGCGGGCAAAGAATATTGCTTCGCTATGTGGTGGGATATCGCCAAGGCCGAGTTACCGGCAATTGACTATATCGGCACTTACAGCTTGACTCTAGACCAGGCCGATCCCACGCACAACACCCCCTTCACCCTCGGCGATCCCGTCGTTACCCTGGCCATCCCGAAAGATCCAATCCTTGATCTGGGCACCCTCAGCGGCAATTCGTTCTCTGGAACGCTGCCTGTGAATGGGACGGACCAAGGCGTCTTAACTTTATGGGGAGGCACTAACCTCCGCATCCTCGGCCCTGGTTACTCCAACACAACTGGCGGTGACTTGACCAATGCCTCCCAGTCCTTTGAATATTGTTTCACAGCTCAAGGACCTGATGCGGTGCTGGCCTGGGGCGGGCACATAGCCGACCCGGTCGATTGGACCGCTCCGGATAGACCACCCGGCTCACCCTATCACATGCGCACCGGCTCGGTACCCAGCAGCAACACTAACCCACCAAGAACAAGTGATAACGATTTATCGTGCGACGACGGCGAGACCATCGACCACTTCACCGTAGGTAGCCAGGACCTGCAATTAGGTATCACCGGCCAACCTACAGCGGTAACGATGAGCGACTTGAATGCCACCGGCGTCCGCAGCTGGACATTGGTCGCCATATCCGGCGTACTATTCATGGCCCTGTTGACTCTTGTCTCGATTGTTAGGCCACAACGCAAAGCTGTCGAGCAGGAGGCTAACAGGGGTGAAGGATCACAAGATAACTGGAACTATGATGATGGCCAAATCACCTAGTAGATAGCGAATTATGGGATATTGATATTTAAGAGGGCAGTGAGGTCACTGCCCTCTTTTTCGAAGGAGTTGTTGGCGCACTGGGAGCAAACCGGAGACCAGCCGGTTAA
>JAHEJP010000099.1 GCA_024638855.1 Chloroflexota bacterium | reverse complement strand
AGATACTCCCAGTACAATCTGAGCTGGGCGTTGCCTACATCGTCGAAATAGTCAAGGGCTATTGGATAGCTGCCGCCGGCCAGCGAAACGGTGGCCACGTTGGTGCGCAGCGGGTGCTTGGTCCAATCGAGGATAATGTGTTTGTCGCCGACGTACAGGCGGACGCCATCGTCGCTGACGGTGGTAAAGCGGTAGGTGCCGGCCGAGAAATCGACATTGGTGGTCCAGCGGCCGGACCAGGTGTCGGGGCTGATGCCGGCGATAGGAGAGCCGTTGCCCCAGTTATAGTTGATGGTGCCAACCGTTGTTCCGTGGATGGAATTGCCCTGCTGATCGGGGTTTTCCCAGTATTTGACGAACCAAAGCGCATCGCTGGTCTGGGCGGCGGCCGCGCCGCTCGACAGGGCCAGCAGAAGCAGTACAAAAGATAATACAAGCATACGCTTTTTCATTTCCTGAACCTCCATGAAGTCGGAAGCGCCCATTGCCAGAGAGAGGCAAATGATTGGGCCGTTCCTTGTTCTACGATTCCGTCTCTCTAGCCATCATCGTTTTATCGTTTCATTTGAATTTCACCAGGATTTCGTTGAATCCTGTCTTCTTTGACGCAAAGTGGTCGAACCAGGTTGGCCACCATTTTTTCACCATGATCAGCAGAATACAGCAAGACGCGGCCGGGCGAATCGGCCTTTTGACGGATCTTGCCCTAGTTATTTTGTTGGAAGGGGTAGGGGAAATGGGTAGGAATCGGGTGGAGGCGGGCGCTGGATCTGAACCGAGTTTCTAAACTGGCGATCTGGGAAGACAGATAGACGGTAACAACAACCCAGTTCAAAAGCCAAGAAAGGGGTTTTTCAAACTTAGCCAAATTAGAGCAAACAGTTCAGCAGGACTCAAACCCCAAGCTAAGCGTAGCTCATACATAAGCCACTCAGCCGCTCACGGATTTGGGCACAGTAAGCTGGGCAATCAAATATCGGAGATCACGCCCCTGTTGCCATTCTACTCGGGTTAGAATTCTTCAATGGTGTTTAAGGAACAGTGAGGTCCAACTTGCAGCGACACTTTAAACGAGCCCAAGGGGCTTCAATGAAGAATCGTCCAATATTCTGCGGCCGACAAACCAACGGTCAATCTCTGTTCGACAGAGCGCATGTGTCAGTTGTATAAGTGAAAAAGACTCTAATAAATAATATATGTGAAATTAATCACAAACTTATATTTGTGTGTTTTAATTTATAAAAATAATAATTATTGTTTCGCTAGGTGACAATAGGAGCTCACATGACAGAAAAAAAAGTTGTTGATAGTCGAGGGAACATTCTCATTCCGGACCCTCCCCTTGCACGTGCGTTATTTCAAACCACCCGGTTTGCATGGCTTTGGTTGGCCATCCGCATATACCTTGGATATAGTTGGTTGACATCTGGTTGGGGTAAAATAACTAACCCAGCGTGGGCGACGGGAGGACCCCTGCGCGGCTTTTGGGAAAACGCTGTTGCGATCCCAGAGGCGGGCCGGCCGCCAATTGCATTTGGGTGGTATCGCGACTTTATCCAGTTCATGCTCGATAACCAATGGTATGAGTGGTTTGCCGACTTGATCATGTATGGTGAAATTCTGGTCGGAATAGCCCTAATCCTGGGTATTTTTACGGGCATCGCAGCATTTACCGGCAGCTTCATGAACTGGAACTTCATCATGGCTGGCGCAGCCAGCACCAATGGCTTGATGTTGACCCTGGCCATCTTATTGATCCTGGCCTGGAAGGTCGCTGGTTGGATTGGATTGGACCGCTGGCTTCTGCCTTACTTGGGTACCCCTTGGAGCCGGAAATCGGAACCGATACTGGAAGGCCTTGCTGAACCGGTCGGCAACTAATCCCTACCATAACCTGATGTGCAAAAGTCTCGCTTTAAGGCGGGACTTTTTTTCTGCCCAAGATCGACATCGGCCGCGTATACTGCATCCTATATCCAACGATCAATTCATGAGCCCCAATAAGTGCCTGGCCTCTTTGTTAGTGTTGGTTTTGGGAAGTTGTGTTTATAGTCATTCTGCGTTCAAATTTGTGAGCTCTCTAATTTATCTGTCTGTCATGACTTTCCTCCTTTGAGGACGCATATCACCTAAAATACAAGCAGAGGTGAAAACACCAGCGGCTCGTCAAGCATGGCGATGATTGCCGCACGAGATATTTAGGAATGCGTTGCTACAAAGAACCCAATGATTGACTTCGACCGCGGATTTTTATGCCAGTTACGCCAAACACATACCTCCTTCTTGGAACGCTACTACCAAAAACACGTTCCAACATATTGCTCCTCGTATGCGCGCCTCCAGCCGCACCTGTATTTCAGACTAGAAGAAGATTGTAAGGTTGCGGTAGTGTGCGATGTAACATCTTTTGCGTGCTGAATGTCACAATCAGACCAGAGAAACTGATATGTGTAAAAGAAAACGCCGCAAAAATGTCAGTCTATAAGAAGGGCCCCCTCCAGCTAAGACTCAAATGATCGAACGAGGTAGTTTATTAGCTTTGACTCATGCCACAGATCTTTAATCCACAGTGACAAGGGGTTGTTGTTATGTTAATACAATCTAGACTTTTCGCACAGATGAGACTCAGACCCCAGAAAGAAATGTAAGTGGGCGTAGCCAAGGTACAATGTTCATTGTACGGACTCTTTGGAAGTGTATAGAAACCCATTAACGCAGGATCTTTCATAAATTTGATTTGTTGATCGGTTTTCTTCACTGTTGGCTATGGGGGTCGATCTGGATATCCCGGCAGGGTCATTAGGAGCAAGAATCCGGCGTTTATTTAACACATAGAGGGAAAATAGGTTTGAAGAACCATCTTGCTTAGCATACGTTTCCGTCCTCTTGCTACAAAAACCCCGTGAAGTATACGGAAGAACAATCACTTGTTGCTACCCTCAGTTACCGCTTGATCAGGGGCAGCATAACATGCCAGGGATAGATTTCCCCCTTGCGGAAGACGCCCTCGCCGGAAGAGGCTGCATAAAGCAGTTGCCCATCAGGCGAGATGACCAGCGCCTGTATCGAGCGTGTCGATAGACCGCTGTTGACGTGCGTCCAGCGCCCCTCAGCCGGAATCCAGCGATAGATGCCCGTGGCCCGGCTGCCGGCCCAAACAACGTCAGGATTCCCCGGGTCGATGGCCAAGGCCAGGATTGGATCATTGGGCTCCATGCCCGCCTTGAATGGGGTCCAGGAGACGCCGCCATTGACGGTGCGATAGACGCCACCGTGCAGAGCGCCGGCAAAGACGATACTCGGATTGGTTGGATGAATGGCCACGGAGCGCATATCTGTCGGCAACCCGGGCATGAGGCTCCAGCTCGTTCCCCCGTTGATGGTCTTGTACACCCCGGCATAGGGCGCAGCTGCGTACACCACGTTGGGGTTGGTGGGATGGATGGCGATAGAAGTCAGGCATTTGTCGGTTGTGTTAGCATCAGATGCATCCACCCAGCTCACCCCGCCATTCGTGGACTTGAAGATGCCCTCACTAAGCTTCTTCGCATTATTCATGATATCGTCCAGGGCGACGCTGCCACGACAAGCCCCGGCATAGACCACGTGGCTGTTAGGTGGGGCGGCAAACTCGATACTCTTCAGGCCATGCTGGTGGAAATCTACGCCCGGCACCACGTTGGGAACAGTAAACACGGTTGTCCAGCTCACCCCGCCATCTTCGCTGCGATAAAGGCGGCCGAGCAGCTCCTGGGAGGCCAGCACCACGTTGGGCTCGTCTGGCTTGACAGCCACGCCATAGGTGGTCGGAAGCTGGGCCGGTGGGGTGGACAGCCCTTGCCAGGTAGCGCCACCATCTGCGCTGCGAAAGATGCCGCTGCGCGCTGCACCGTAGACGATACGCGGCTTCTGCGGGTTGATCGCCACGTCCAACATCAGAGCACCGGTGTATCCGGTGCTGGCCAGTAACCAGGTGACCCCACCGTCCTTTGACTTGACGTTGCCTCCACCGTAGTTGTTAGTGAAGATAGTCTCCGGATCACCAGGACTGCTACCCGATTCAACCAGGAAATCGATGGGAAAACCGGCCGGAGCGCCGCTTGGCCCCCAGTCGTACGTGAGGCCGGAGATGGCGGTCCAGTCTACGCCGCCGTTCTCGCTCCGATAGATCTTGTGTTGCCCACCCGCATAAGCCATGTTGGGATCATTAGGCGAAAACTCAATGGCGGTGATGACGTCGTTAGCCAAGGTCTTGGTCCAGCTTTGCCCGCCATCAGTCGTCAGAAAAACCCCGCCGGTATTGTTCCAGACCCCGGCCGGTTGCTCGTAGCGCGAGCAGGCCGTATTGCCCGCCCCGGCCAGCATGATATTGGGATCAACCGGGTGCATGGCCAGTGTACCAACATACATGTCCGTCAGGCCGTTGTTCATGAACCATGAATCCCAGCCGCTGCCCTGTTTTTCCAGCTTGAGCACCCCACCGCTGCCGTGAAATGGCGGGGTCAAGGAGCAGTTTGAATCGTTGGCTTCACGATCAAAGATGCCCAAGGATGCGAACAAGAGTTGGTCATTTGCAGGGTGGATGAAGACGTAACGCACCAGGTTATCACCTTCCCAAATCATCTTCCAGGTAACGCCATCGTCTTCAGTGCGGTAGATGCGTCCCTTGACCCTGTCGTGCACCAAACCGGGCGTGTTCATTGGTAGCTCCCCCTGGGCGTAGACGATATTGGAATTGCCTGGTTGAATGGTTACGCCGCGGAAGACGAATTGCGGTTCCGTGATCGGGGGTGTGACCTCGGTCCAGGTCTGCCCGGCATTGGTGCTCTTGTACAACCCCTTGTCATCCTTCAGACCCGCCCAGACGATGTTGGCGCTATTTGGGTCCACCGTCAGGGTGAATACGGGCACGGCGTCGCCAGATGCGCCAAAACGGCCGGTGATGCCCCGATTGGAGGCGAACCACGTCTTTCCGCCGTCCTGGCTTTTGTTGACGCCGCTGTAATTATCAGTAACGTACATCACCTGGGTAGACGACCCATAGCGCACGTCATAGCCCAGTCCGCCTATCGGCCCGCCGGTCTTGACCCAATCGTTTTCCGGGGGAACCACGCCATAAATGTCGATGTTGTCAAATCGGGCCTGGGCTCCGGTACCGGGAATGACCTCCAGGCCGACACTTCCCTGCCACAGCGCTTCGCCCCAGGTGTCCTTGTAGGACATGACGGGGGCGCTGCTATGGTCTAGAAAGACGTCAAGCTGTTGCGCCTCGGTCTCGACACGAATGTGATGCCAGGTGTTCGTGGTAATCGCACCACTATAGCTGTCCAGGTCCTCTTCAATCTTCTCCCAGGGATACTCGCGGTCCAGGTAAATGCCTCCTGGGATCAAGCCGATGATGTATCGGCCGCGCATGCCCGTCAGGCGCAACATCAACTGCGCACCACCGCTGATAATCTTGACGTCGACATCCAGGTCATAATCGGTCCAGTTCTCTCCCTGGTTCAGCGTGGCCCAGGCGCGGTTGTCCCCTTGCAGGACGGCATTCATGCCTTCGTGAACGATGGCCCAGTTGCTGTCCGTGTTCCAGGCGGCCAGGCCGGCCTCGAAGTCTTCGACGAACAAGGTCTCCATCAGTGGCGCGGCCGCCGCGGACCCGCCCGCACCCTTATCCGGCAGCGCCGGACCATCGGGACCAGTCCCTGTGTCCCGTTGCTCCTGGCCAGGAAGCGCCACGCACAGCAACGTAAGTAGCAGGATGACTATAGATAGGTTCAGGGCTTTCCGGGTTTTCATCATGCACATCCCTCTATTTTTCCGCAAATACGATTGAAGGAAGGATCTCCAAAATCGCTTCGTCCATTAAAATATCCGGCGTTTGCCAGCGTTTTTGCTCAGCCAGTTCGATGAAAGCCCGCCGGTAAAGAAGTCGTACGTGTAGGCGTACCGGCCCTTGGTAGCGGGTATCGAAGCTGTAATCTGTGACGTCGCTGTCAAAGGGAGGCAGCCGGTTGTCGCTAACCAGGTAGGTGGGATTCCAGTATGCGGCGGTGGGGCTTTTGTTGGTCCACTGCTCGGCCAGCACCTTGGCGTAGACCCGGCCGGGCTGACCGGCGTAATGACCTTGGTCTGGGTCCCCCACCCCACACCAATCGGGCAAGCGCGGGCCGTCTTGCTGAGCCAACAGTTCACCCGCTTCATCCTCCGCGCTCACCAAGAGGATCAGATGTCGCAGCGGCGAGTCGGTGGGCACGTGGTGGCCGGTCTTGTCGTTGGTGATCATGACCTGCACCTGCAGAAGCCCTCCTTCTATCGTGGCGGTGACGGTCATGCTGACCGCGTTCTGTAGCAGGTGCTCGTCGCTCGCGCCGGGCATACGGTGGCTGAAAATAGTAGCCGGATCCCTGGTCAAGCCACCCTGCCCAGGTAAGGCAAAATGATCGACTCCCAATCGGGGCATGTGGCACTCCTGGCAGGTCTGGCCGTTATCCGGATCGCTATAAGGGCTTCGCAACCATTCGCCAAAGGAATCGTAGACTACGACGTCCCAGAAAACACCAAAGTGACAGGGCGCGCAGAACTGGCTCTGGGTCTGCAGCGATGAGAAAGTGTCGTCGCCTGGAGCCACGTCATCGAAAGGGCCGGCGAAGAACTGGTGGCCCTGCGGCGGCCGGCGAAACTGGTAGGACAGCACGCCGGGCATGTTCTGAGTAGGCAGGCCCGTTTGCGGGTCCAGGATAACGTCCCATACCTTGTGGCAAAAGTCGCAAGGTATACCTTCGGCGGCGACCCCTTTCAGTCCCGTAGGATTGGTGTCGTAGGGCGCTGCGCTGGCCGCGGCCGGCGTGTGGCAGGCGGCGCAGTTGCCGGCGGTATCGGGGAAATCGAGCTTATAGCCAGGTCCGTAGTAAGGCAACGTGGGATCGGGTTTGAGCGGTTCTGTACCATAATCCTTCTTGCTGACATATTGTGTTGGCGGGCTTTGGTTACCCCACGTGTCCGTCCCCAGGTACAAGGTCAGGAAACGCGGGTTTTGGGCGCTATTGGCGTGGGCGTCCTCTTGCCACTCGTCGACGGGCAAGCTGTGAGCTAGCCCGCTACCTTCGGCGCTATGGCAGTTAGCGCAGCCCTTGTCATCGCCCTCGCCGGGGCGGCGCAGGGAGGTCAGCCACTGGTAATTGGGATTGTCGGCCGTGGCGTGGGCGTGTAGTTCCAGGTCGACATCCGTATCTCCCGGCCTGACGGGAACCGGACCACCGATAGTGTAGCCGGACGCCCAGGCTGTCAGCTCGAGTTGCTCCCCTGGTTCCGAGACGGATAGCGAGAAGCGGCCGTCCTTCCCGCTGGTGGTGCTGTGTGTCGTAGTCTGAGCGCGCACGGTCGCTCCGCTAACCGGCGCGCCGTCCTCCGCCCGTACGACACCGGATACGACCTGCGCCCGCGACCCACCTGGCCCGGCGCAGCCATGCAGTGTGAAAAGCAATGAGGGAAAAAGCAAAACGCCAACCCATGCCAGCAGCGCACTCTTACAGCTGGCGGTGATTGGCGTAGGTTGTCGAAACCAGGGGGCAAGCATGGAGACTCCCCCGCGCAAACGTTGCGCTATATCAGCCATGAGCTAAAGAGCCGGGGTACGACTTGATCCTAGGAATTCTAGCGCCCCGCTCCCGCTCCATCAATCGAGAACCTCGATATAGCATATAAATAGTATAGCGTTCAGAATCCCGTTAATGCAAGACTTTTCTAAACTTAGATTGCCGTATCGAGTATTCGGACAGAGGGCTCCAGTGTAGCGGGTGAAAACGTGTGAGATTCAAAGCTAAATGACCTCTTTTCTTCAGTACTTTTCGGCCCATTGCTCGAATGTTTTCTCTGGGCAGCGTCATAAGCTACGTCACCAGCGACCAATTATCGTTGAAGATTTGGTTCTTACGCACTTTTGGTGAAATAGGCGATGCCAGTCGACCGACGCAGTTAGGATCAATCCAATGATAGTCTGATAGACTTTCTCCTCCGCGAAGAGATGGGAGGCAAGGAGGAGATAGGGCAACATGGTTTTTTCGATGGCGCCAGCATTGCCTGGTTTCCATATCGAAGCGATTGACATCGAGTGTATACTGTAGACATTTCCTGGCGCACTTGAGCACCGCTAATTATTTGCTCCGATGCGCTATCCTCCGCCGGGGCGGCACTTCCCCTTAGCTGCCCCGGCATTTTTCCCCTTTTAGCCTGAGCCGCTTGATTACGGGTATACAACACACGAAACACAAGTATATTGGCGCATGTGTGAAACCCTAAATGATCCTCTCTACTCGACCATTGACATCGAGGGGTTGGTAAGAACAGTTAAGAAACGCATATATAGGGAAAGATTTCTTTACACTCCCGCCAGAGGTAGAAGCCAGGTTTCCGATGTAATCTGGGGGATAAAGTTAAGAGGGTTTTTCTCACTCGCCGGTATCCTGCTCGATCAGGCGTGACTGGGGGACGAGGTTCGGCCGCAATGGCGGGATATACAGCATTGTCTGTAGCACCGTTTCGCTCACAAAGATGTTGTTCTACCAGATTAGAACCAATTTATTCTAATGGTGTCAGCCCTTGTCTTATGGCAAATCTAACTAGTGAGGGCAGATCGTTGATTTCCAACTTGTGCATCAGCCGACTACGGTAGCTATCCACCGTTTTGGGTGACAAATTAAGAATTCTGGCAATTTCAGTGCTTGAATGACCTTCTACGACAAGTTGCAAGACCTCTCGTTCGCGAGCACTAAGTGACTCAAGCGAGCTTCTATATTCCATGGTGCGGTGCTGTGATACATAGTCGTTTATGACAGTGTCCGAGACCACCTGGCTAAGGTAATAATGTCCGGCATTGACCATCCGAACGGCCTCAACCACCTCGATGCCAGCTGATTCTTTAACCAGGTAACCTTGCGCGCCGGCCTGTAGGGCGCGGGCAATGTGTCTGGTGTTGGCATGCATGGACAGGATAATAATCTCGGTGGAGGGGCAAACATCGCGGATTTGAAGTGTCGCATCAATTCCATTTAATTCAGGCATGGTAATATCCACGATAGCGACATCTGGCTTTAGTTGAGCTACTAATCGCACTGTTTCGCGACCGTCTGCGGCATCGCCAATTACTTCAATATCGGGCTGCGCTTCCAGCAGATAACGGAGTCCATCCCGCACGACTGCGTGATCATCGGCCAGAAAAACAGTAATGCTCATCGCGGGATCTCCACGACAACTTGCATTCCCTGCTGTGAGGGTCGAGGCTCAATCCAACAACGGCCACCAACAGCTTCAGCTCGCTCGGCCATGATGAGCAGCCCCCAGCCGTAGTCCTCCCCCGGCTTTGCCAGCTGATTGGGACTATACCCTATGCCATCATCGGCGACGATCAAACGCACGATTTCATCGTCTGATTCCAACAATATTCTCACTTCCGTCGCCTGCGCATGCTTGGCCACGTTGAATAATGACTCTTGAGTGATGCGGAACAGGGTATTTTCGATACGAGTGGGTAAGGGGCGTGTCAGGTTGTCCCCCTTCATGTCGACAGAGATCCCTGTGCGCGAGGCAAATTGTTCTCCGTACCAGTGCAGCGTATCGACGAGTCCCAGGTCATCCAGCATCGGAGGTCGCAACTCGCTCATTACACCGCGGATTAGCTGGGTCGTTTGTTCCACCAGCTCCTGTGATTCGACCAAAAGTGAACTTACCTTTTGTGGCCCATCCTTGGGCACCTCAGTCCGAATGATGTTTAAGTTAATGCCAAGCGCTGTCAATTTCCTTCCCACTTGGTCATGCAATTCTTGTGCTAATCGACGCCGTTCAGTCTCTTCTGCTTCGGCTAGCCGGGAACTTAAAGTGCGAAGCCGCTCATGCTGCTGACTCACTGCTTCAAACAAACGCGCGTTCTCAATAGCTACACCAATCTGGTCGGCGACGGACGTCAACAATTCAACGTCATGGCCCACCACCACGTGAGTAGTCGGCAACCGCACGTTCATTACGCCCAATACTTCACCTCGTACTTTCAACGGCAGACAAATGTCTTTGTGGTCAGGCATTGTTGGCCAATGCCGACTATGTCGTTCATCCTCCCTACAATATTCTGAGATAACTACTTCCCCCTCTTGGGCAGCTAGGCCGCATAGACACTCTCCTAGCTGAGGTGGCCGGGCAAGGCAAGGATGATCTTCCGGTGCGCCCCGATGGGCAATCAGAAGAAGTCTGCCATTCTCTTCATCTAAGCCAAACAGCATACCTTTGGCCGCACCACCAAACATATCGAGCTGCAGTACCTCGTCCAGCGAGTCGTTGAGAATCTGGTTTAGATTGAGTGATTGGCTTACGGTAGTAGTGATAGCATTTAAAGCGGCCAATTCCTTGTTCCGCTGCCTGATTTTCTCCTCTGCCTGCACCCGTAGAGTGATGTCGCGTTGAATTGCCAGGAAGCCGATGATCTCTGCATTTTCGTCAAGGATTAGGCTGGCAGATCCCTCAACGATAACGAATCTCCCGTCCTTACACCTGTTGACAAAATCCCTTTTCACCACCTGTTTGTTTAGAAGTGTCTCCCAGAATCGCTCATAATCTCGGGCTGTCATCATGCCGCTTTTAAGAATCCGCGGGGTGGTTCTGCCGACCACTTCATCGGTATGGTAGCCGTAAAGCCTGGTGAATTTTGGATTGACATAGGTAATGATGCCCTCGCGGTTAGTAAGAAATATAACTTCATCGGAGGCCTCGACTGCCTTTCTTAATGTCAAGAGCTCAGTTTCCAGTCGTTGGGGTCCGGTAATGTCACGCATGAGCGACTGGCCAGCCGGTCGTACTTTATCGTTGAAAGCCTCGGCTGATACTTTGTCATCAACAGAAGGTTTATCTGGTTGAACAGAGTCTGTTTCCATATACCCTGCTAATGAAACTTGCACGTACCAATGTAGCTCCGGCAATAGAGCTTATTATTGTGCAAACCATCAGGTGCTAGACACAGCTTGTGATAACGTTTACACAACAGATTATACAATATTGTGCCTTCCCCCGGACTGGCATACCTTCTAATTATGCTACGAAAAGCTCCCCTTTTCAACGCGACGGGCAGTCAGAGTGCAAAGATAAGTTACTTTATAAAGATAAAAGATTTGCCTTCCTCCCGCGCCACTATCTTGAAAAACGGGCACTTGAGGCAATCCTTAAGCTTAATGGCGAAAATTCCTTGAATATTACCGTTACAAAAAGTGCCTGCGACTGGCCAACAGAAACGGCCGGCAATTTTTCCTCCGTTGATCCCGTCATAAAGAAATGCAACCGTTACCGGACAGATACCAAGCTCGTCTGCGTTACTACCGCCGGGCTCGCGACCGCATTGCATGTACTCCCAACAATTCTTTTTCTCTTCCATTAGTGTCAGATGGGGAAGATGATTAGTTCCAAACTCGATTGTTTAGAAGATTAGGACAAGTCATGCAGAAGTAAAGGCCAAAGATTGAATTTGCATATCCCGTAGCCGTTGCCGAATCACACCGGCGACTTTCTGTAACATTACATATCCGAAGTTACAATCTTCCTGGAAAATTTTGAATAGATCCTCACTATCGAACGCCAATACACGGGTCCGGGTGACTGCTTTGGCGCTTGCCGTTGATACATGAGGTGGTATCAGTGCAGACCATGAAAAGAGTTGCCCTGGTCCTACACTGCTGACGGTAACATCCTCGGTAATAAAATTACCCATAATTTGTTCGGCGACCTCCTGGACATGGTTACGATCTGGTACCTTGATAGCAATAACAACTTCTCCATCCATAATGAGGAACAATTTTCCTAGTTTGTCCCCCTCACGGAAGAAGTAGTGCCCTGCCTCTACGGTCGCTTCGTCAGCCACCGTAGCCAAGGCGGTGATCTGGTCAAAATTCAATCCTGAAAAGAACGGGTAGCGGCGAATCAACTCCGGCGAGATCATAGCATACCTCCAGTTAGGACAATCCGGTCCGATTGACGACGGGTTTTAATTCAAATCAGAGCACTGAATGGGTATCAGACAGCTTGAAATAGTGATTCAGCGGCTGTTGTCTCCATTATACTATTTTCAAGACAATCAACTGCCGGGAGAGTTGGATAGATAATGTGGGGAAAATTAGTGCATTAGGTAAGAAAAAAACTGGAACAGTCCTGAAATAATTAACCTCAATGCTTATTTCTGCACCTTCTAGGGTTGATTAGCGACATCTGCCAGAAAACGGAGCATGTTGCCGCCTAAAATCTTGCGGACGTCCTCGTCCAAGTAGCCACAATGATCAACTCCGCAGTGATATTGGGCAAGTCGCTCACACCTTTCAACCCTTGGTGGAAAGAACTGGCGCCTTCGAAAACAGAGCCTAAGCCAACATGGTCAATCCTGCTACCTGAACGATGTGTCGATATGATCTAAGAGAAGCGATAGAGTTGTCTCTGTTTGGCTGGGTTCAGAGAACAAGTGCCCCAAGTAGTGATCTTTCTCATCACCCCATAGTTGAGCGTGGGAGGTATAGATCAGGTCACCCTCAAAGATCGCCCCACCTGGCACAGAGAATTCGCCGCGATGCTTGCGGCAGACAAAGCATTCAACAAGCATGGGTTTGCTTATTATTGAAACCCGGCATCCCGCAGGGAATCATCTTCCAAAAATAGCCAAACTAGAATGAAGGAGAGGCTGCCTAACTTTTGATTGAGCCGCAAGAATATATTGCAGTATTTTTTGAAATACCGCAATATATCTATAATCCTTGGATCCTGTTGGTTGAGGAACAGTAGATACCATAATCGGAAGTGCCATGCGTTATGGTCTGTATGTACCAAATTTCGGTGAATTCATGAGCGCCCGCCTACTTGCCGAATTGGCAAGCGAAGCAGAGGTTACAGGGTGGGATGGTTTCTTCATTTTTGACCACGTCCTGCAAGGCAGGAGCCTAAGAGCACGCATGGTTGATCCCTGGATTGCACTAGCGGCGATCGCGATGGCGACCGAAAGCATTCGATTGGGGACGACTGTAACGCCAGTGGCCCGTAGACGCCCATGGAAATTGGCCCGCAAAACCGTGACGCTTGATCATCTTTCTGAAGGTCGTGTTACGCTAGGCGTCGGTGTTGGACACCCTCCCGATTTTTCGCAATTCGGCGAGGATCCTGACGCCAAGAAGAATGCAGCAAAGCTGGATGAGGGTTTAGAGATCCTTACTGGCCTATGGAGCGGGAAACCGTTTGAACATCATGGCCGATATTTCCAGATAGACGATACCGTGTTCCTACCGCCTCCAGTACAATCTCCTCGAATACCGATATGGGTAGGAGGATACTGGCCAAAGAGAGCGCCATTGCGCCGTGCGGCTCGCTGGGACGGTGCTGTGCTGTTGAAGCGCGGAGGACAAATAACGGCCAAAGATTTGCGCGAGATACTGGCCTTTATCCGGGATCATCGAGAAAGTGCTGGTCCTTTCGATCTGGCTATTCCTGGCTATACGTCGGGTGACGATCTTGAAGAGGCCAAGAAGAAAGTATCTCGCTTCGAACGAGCGGGCCTTACTTGGTGGCTGGAGAGCCTCTTTCGCGTGAAGAATTCGCGCGAGTCAATGCTAGCCCGAATTCATGCGGGACCGCCTCAGGTTGATTGATTGTGTACATGCTGTTGTCAGTGTCACCTGTATCGCATTGTTTATGTGCATGCCTTGCTGTGATGAGTGCATAATCGCTCACTCGAGCGGACTTCGGGGGGCGATAATTAAGGCTTGTTCTGGACCTCCGGGTATACAACGATGAAAGCGTCGCCGCGGAGCCGCTGTTCAGATTGAAATCATAAAAAACAGGGTAGAAAACGGAGGGGATTTACTACGGCTAAAGCGAGTTAGCTTAATACTGAAGTCAAGTTGCCTCTGCCGAAATGTTTTTCACCTATTCAGGCCATGAATTCGTCGAAGAAATCAATATCTACTTCATAACTGGTTACTGGCTTCAAGCCTAACTCCAATTCTTCCAGCATATCAAGCAGCTTATCCCCGTTGACGAGCTCGATAGGCGGCACACCATCCCTTACAGCTTCTCCCTTAGCATCTTTGGTAAATGTTCCCGTCGTCAGAATAATACCCTTATCAGCCCGTCCCATCATGGCTCCCCTAAAATCGCGTACTTGAGAAACTGAAACGCTCCCTGAATAACGTTTGCACTGAAATAATACTTGGAAGCTAACAAAGGGATTGATCTGCAGTAGGCCATTCCCATCAATCCCTCCGTCACCGGATCTGCCTGTTACCTTGACCTCTTGAAAACCGGACTCACGTAATATTCTCTGGCAAATTCGCTCAAAACCGCTTGCAGGCAGGTCCATGAGCATCTCCATCAACTTGATTCGATAGCCTCTTAAATCTACTGGTACAAGCCCCTCAGTTTCTGATTTGTCTTCCTCAACTTCCGCTTCCAGCTCCTTATCTTTCTTGATAGCCGCTTGAACCTCGCGAAAAATCGTCAGCGCCAGGCCATGGCTTATCGTTGTTGTCAATCCCTTTTTGGTGAGACTCCATACCCCTCTCTGTGACGAATCGATATAGCCGGCCTTGCTAAGGTAAAATCGAGCCCAGTGAACCTGGTTAGCAAATCGTGTTTGTCCACTGGATAGCACCTCGAGCTGGTGCTCATCGGTAACGTCAAGAGCGTTCGTTATCCAATCCATCACTT
>JAHEJP010000098.1 GCA_024638855.1 Chloroflexota bacterium | reverse complement strand
TTATTATGGAACAAAGCGCCGAGACACGAGAAGCCAATAGAAAAAAACGGACCCTCTTCAGGAAGGCGTTGATCATCCCGGCTGAGCATGGCTCCTGGTCGTGGTTGCTGGTGCCTTATTTCGTGGGGGTCTTGGTTGCCGGGGATTTTAATTTGCCGGTCTTGCTGGTGCTGCTAGGCGGCTTGTCGGGCTTTTTCGTGCGCCAGCCGGTTACGGCTTATATGCGGGTCCGAGCCGGCAGGGGTAGAAAGGCGGACCAATCGTTGGCGGCCGGATGGGCGATCTTTTTTGCGGCCGTGGCTTTATTTTGCCTGGCCGGGCTGTTGGCCTTGGGTTTGACGGAATTGTTATGGTTATGCCTGCCCATAGCCGCCTTGTTGATATTTTACCTGGCGGCCGCTCGCCAGCGCCGGGCCAGTCTGCGCACATTGTGGATGGAAGTGGCCGGCGCGGCCGGATTGGCGGCCATGGCGCCGGCAGCCACTATCGCCGTCACCGGAGAGTTGGACGCTATCGCCTGGGCTCTTTGGGGCTTGATGGCCGGTCAAAATGCCCTCGGCGCGCTTTACGTCCGGCTGCGCATCGCCGATACTCATGGCCGGCCGGCCGAACGGCAACTGGTTTTGTGGGCCCATGTACTGGTCTTGGCGACGGTCATCGCCGCTGCTTTTATGGGGGTAATCCCCTGGTTGGCAATCGTTCCTTTCGCCGGTTTTCTGGCCCGGGCGATATGGGCCGTGGTCCGGGAGCACCCGGTCCCTCATATTAAACGCTTTGGCTTCACTGAAATCGGCGTGGAGATAGCCGGGGGTCTTTTCATTGCTGCCGGATGGTTGATCTGAGTAAGCCGAAGTTGTTGATTTGCACTCAACTGTTGTCCTTCGGTTACTTATAGCGAAACCATTTGAACTTAGCACTGTTCTTTTTCGGTCAAATCGGAGCACATAAGACGAGAATGTTTTTGGATTATGTGCCATCTCTATCTATCTTCTCTAATTGGAAGAAAACCTTTCGGCTTTCTTTCGGAGAAAAGTTCCGCCTTCGTTCATCGTGGCGAGGATGGTCGTCAGCTTGATCATAGGGGAGCGGCGGGATAGACCAGAAGTGGCGGCGCCCGCAAAGAAGCGGTCGGCCCGCAAAGAAGCGGTCGGCCCGCAAAGAAGCGGTCGGCTCGCAAAGAAGCGGTCGGCCCGCAAAGAAGCGGTCGGCGCCCGTGGACTAAGCGCGAATACCGCTTCATCGGCAGAGACATCATGGCTGGGTATAATCGGCGGCATGCCAGTCTTGCCGGTTAAGGACGTTGCCAGAAGAAGGATCTCGTTCGTTGGAAAATCCTTTCTATTGGTCGCGCTTACCGGCTTGTTCGTCGTCGCCAACCAGGCCGGCCGTCTGTCGGCCGATCGAGGAGCGCCTGTCTTAGCGATCGATCAGGCAGAGATCCTGATATCGGATAGCCTCTTTCTCTTCTCGCCAACTGTGTTGGCTTTTGATGTCCAGGCATTTCTCGACGATCAAGCCATCCCTTTGAGCGACATCGTCGAACAAATCGATGGCCAATCATGGTCCGCGGCCGAGAGCATCCAGCACAACGCCATGCGCTTCGGCGTCAATCCGCAATTGATCCTCACCCTTTTGGAAGCCCAAAGGCAGGCCGGAATCAATAAAGATGATGGCGTCCCGAAAAAGATTGACCAGAACGGGGATTCGACATTTTTTGCCAACGTGGGCTGGCTGGCGGAAGAAGCCATGAGAGCCTATGATGCCCACCGCAGCCAACCATCGACGGCCGAGATACTATTGCCCGATGGCCAGGTACTGGCGGCTCCCTCCTCTCTGAATTCGGGCACTTACGCCGTACAGGCGACGCTGGCCCAACTTATAGCCCAGGAAGCTTGGGTGTCTTGGGTTGGCGGCTCGGAACCTTTATTCAGGGAGCAGTTCGGCCGCTGGTTTGGCGACCCGAGGCTAGATCCAGACCTGGCAAACCGGGCAGCAGTAGCCGCGCCTTCGGGTTATCAATTGCCGTTCACGGCCGGGGAGACGTGGCATTACACTGGCGGCCCCCATTACTATGGCGGCGGCACGCCGGGCTGTATCTCTGGCGGTTCCTGCCCGCGGCCCTGGTCGGCCGTAGATATCGCGCCGCCGGAGTCGATCAGTTGTCCTTGGGGGGCGTATCCGGCCCATCGCTGGGTGGTAGCGCCGAGAGGTGGCAGCATCATTTACTCGGGGCAAGCGCTGGTGGTAATCGACCACGGCGATGGCTGGCGGACTTATTACTCCCATATCTCAACGGCCGATAGGCGAGGCCTGGGCGGCGTTAACCAAGGGGATCGATTGGGCCACCCATCTTGTGAAGTCGAACCCGGTGGATCTACCACCGGCGTCCACGTCCATTTCGCCCTTTACCAGGTGGGCGTTGGATTTGTGAATATCCAGGGCGCTTCCTTCGCCGGCTGGGTTGTCGGCGAAAGCAGTCATTACAACGGCACTATGATCCAGGGTGATATACATCGACAGGCAACTGTTGGCCGGCATTATGGCACCAATGATGTCCTGGATTATGGCTCTGGCAGCTGTCCCCAGTCGGGGGGCGTGATCCTGTATAAACACGCTAACTATAGTTGCGGCGCGGAAGGAGAAAACAGCGGTTACCTCAAGCGATTGAGCGCTGGATTCCTGGATCTTCCGGCCGCTTTTGACGACCAGGCTTCAGCCTTACGGGTATCTGCCGGCTGGTCGGTCAGGTTATTCGAACATTCGGGCGGGACCGGCGCATCGGTTTGCCGCTCAGGCAGTGACTCTAGCTTCGATGGGGATGTTTTTGCAGGTGGCAGTCCGGCGTTGAATGACCGTGTTTCATCTATGGAGGTATTCAACAACGGCGATTGTTCCCTTCAGCCATCCCATGACAATTGGATAGTGACTTATTTTCGAGACAAGGGGCAAAGTGAGGCTTGTGGGCCGACAAGCGCAATCGGCGGCACTTACGTATTGCAAGATTGGGGGCAGGGCAGCCCGGTCGCGGATTGTGGGCCGGATAATTGGAGCGCTCGGTTCAGCCGGCTGTTTGAGTTGTCCGCGGGTAACTATAACTTTAAACTGGGTTCCGATGATTGGGGTAGGCTGAAACTCAATGGTGAAACGATCGTTGATAATTGGATGGGGGCCGGGGAACATAGTGATAGCCGTTGGCTGGCGGCCGGGACCTATGAAATCACCATCGATTACGCCGATACTAACGGCGCGGCTCGCCTCTCGGCCTGGTGGTCGGGCCCAGGTTACAGTCTACCGGACGAAGAACGAGAGCCGGGGCAATGGTACGCTCAATATTGGGGCAACCGGGCATTATGGTGGGAGCCGCTGGTTTTGATGAATGAGGGAACCGGGTTCTTAAACCATCATTGGGGCAAGGATGGGCCTGGTTATGGGTTGCCTGACGAACGCTTTAGCGGCCGTTTTGAGCGCACGGTCGACTTGGAATGTGGCATCTATCGATTCGATCTGTTATCTGATGATGGCCTTCGCTTCTGGATCGACGATCAGCTCATGTTGGATAAGTGGTCCGATCAAGCCGAAACTTTTGATTTGATGGCTATCGTCGACGAAGGCGATCACGAACTCAAGGTGGAGTATTATGAGAATAGCGGCAACGCCGCCATCACCCTGGATTGGTCGAGCGTACTGAGCTGCCCACTGCCCGACCCCCAGTTATATATTTCTATCTTCAACCATAATTGAATCAACCAAAAGCCGCTGATCTGGGTATGCGGTTAGAAAGAAGCAATTTGAATATCAGCCTCAATTCGGCTACAGTCGAGTCAAATGGCACAAAAAGTATTGGTTGTGGAGGATGAGCCTTCTCTCCTAGAGACACTGGCTTACAATTTATCGCGGCAGGGGTACAAAGTCTACCAGGCCAAGACAGGAAATGAAGCGCTGGACGTGGCCCGGAAGAAGCAACCGGATCTTATCGTCTTAGACATCATGTTGCCGGGCATCGACGGCCTGGAGGTGTGCCGTATCTTGCGGCAGGAGATGAGCGCGCCGATTCTCATGTTGACGGCCCGGGACGACGTCGTCGATAAAGTGGTGGGCCTGGAAGTGGGAGCTGACGACTATCTGACTAAACCCTTCAGCATGCGCGAACTCCTGGCCCGCGTCAAAGCTTTGTTGCGTCGGGAGCGTCTGGTTCGTGAAGCGGTGACGGCCGAAATTGATGAACAAAGAGCAGGCGATATCGATCAGGAAGAGCGCCTGATTCAGGAAAAGCCCCTCATATTTGACGATTTGATCATTGACCTGGCCCGGCGTGAAGTTCGATTGCGCGACAAGGTTTTACATTTAAAGCCCAAGGAATATGAATTATTATTGTTTTTAGCCCGTAACCGGGGCATTGCCTTATCCCGCGATCTCATCCTGGATAGGGTCTGGGGTTGGGAGCATGACGCTGGAAGCCGGACCGTGGATGTGCACGTGCGTTGGTTGAGGGAAAAGATCGAAAAGAAACCTTCCAAGGCTAAAAGGATCGTCACCGTTCGGGGCACTGGTTATCGTTTTGAAGGTTAGGAATCGGGTAGGCCTTGATCATGTTTAGAGACATCCGCTGGCGGATCGCTATCCCCTACATATTACTCATCCTGGTGGTTATGACCGGGTTAGCCATAGTCCTCACCCGAACGACTCGAAATGCCCAATTGGATGCTTTGCAGAATAGTTTGTCTACCCAGGTACGTGCCTTAAGCGCGAGCATCCCAACGGCGCTGCAAGATCCGGCTGAGGAGAACCTAGATACATTCGCCCGTAGTTGGTCGCAGTTGTTGGAGGCTAGGGTGACCATTATTGGGGTCGATGGAACAGTTCTGGGGGAGTCGGACGGGATCCGGGAACAAATGAATAACCACCTGAACCGGCCCGAAGTTCAACGAGCGTTGGCGACCGGTGAGGGTAGCAGCAGCCGTTACAGCCAGACCCTGCAGAGTGAGATGATGTATGCGGCCGTCCCTGTCATCGTGGCCGGTGATACCGTTGCCGTGGCCCGTGTTGGCTTAACCTTGGAAGAGATCGAGAGCAATATCGACCAGATACAGCGGGCGATTTTGACGGCAACCGTCATCGCGACCCTGGCGGCCGTGGTGGTTGCCGTGGTCATTGCCGGGCGCACGACGCGCTCGATACAGCGTCTGACCGATGTCGCCGGTCGGATGGCCGACGGCGATTTGGATGCCCGCTTGCATTTAGCGCCACGAAATGATTTGGGTGATCTGACCCGAGCCTTTAATTACATGGGCGACCAACTCCGGGACCAGGTGCAAGATCTGGCCGCCGAGCGGGGTCGCCTGGAAGCCATCCTGGAAAACATGGCCGACGGCGTTCTTATCACCGATGAACTGGGCCAGGTCAGTTTGCTGAACCCGGCCGCCTCTCGTTTGCTTGAAGTGAAGGAGAAGGAAGCGCTGGGTCGCTCCTTCGCCGAAATAGCCCGCCATCACGAACTGATTGAAACCTGGCAAGGTGTGTATAACCAGCGACAGGAACAAATGGTTGCCGTGGAAATAGGCAGACAGAAGACCTTTGTCCAAATGATCGTTTCCCCTCTGGAGATAACGGACCAGCAAGGATGCCTGGTCATCTTGCAAGATTTGACCCATATTCGCCGTCTGGAGACGGTTCGCCGGGACTTCATCAGCAATATTTCCCACGAATTACGAACGCCTTTAGCTGCCTTGAAGGCCCTGGTGGAAACCTTGTTGGATGGTGCCCTGGACGATCCGCCGGCCGCGAAACGATTTTTGACAAGCGCCGAGAATGAAGTGGACGCCTTGACTCAAATGGTGGAGGAATTGCTGGAGCTAACCCGCATTGAATCGGGCATGGTTCCTCTTCAATTAGCGCCAACCCCCGTGGCCAATGTGATTATGCCGGCCATCGACCGGCTGCGACCACAGGCAAATCGGCTGGATATAACGCTAACCGTTGACCTGGCCGAAGGGTTACCACCCGTGCTTAGCGATGCCAGCCGGGCCCAGCAGGTGGCCGGCAACCTGTTGCATAATGCCATTAAATTCACGTCCGCCGGTGGGGAAGTCACCGTTAGGGCAAAAGCCGAGGATGATGAAGCGGCCGTCTTGTTTTACGTTCGCGATACCGGAGTGGGCATACCGGCCATAGAATTACCGCGCATATTTGAGCGTTTTTACAAGGCTGACCAGGCTCGTAGCAGTGGGGGCACGGGGCTCGGCCTGGCCATCGCTCGCCACCTGGTGCAGGCTCATGGCGGCAGGATTTGGGCTAAGAGCAAGGAAGGTAAGGGCAGCACCTTTTACTTCACGTTGCCCGTTGCCAACGAAATCGTAGACCAGGATGAAGCAGGCGATTTTACAAGTGGGGCCGAACCCAACATTGCGGCGGCTTAGGCGTACAGTGGTTCCCCCAGGGCATTGGCCTAATCAAGAGGCCTGGTTTCTGTTTGAACGACCGGCCTCTTTTGGCCGTATTGGATCAGCAGCAGGACGGCCGGGATCAGAGCCAGGATGGCCAGACCGCCGGCAATCCAATAGGGCATGCTGGCGCTCATAGCGAACAAGACGCCGGCCACGGCTGAGCTAATAATGATGGATAGGCTGATGGTTGACTGGTACAAGCCCAATACCCCTCCCCGGTATTCGTCGTCGACGGTGCTCGTAGCCAATGACTGCAACGAGGGCATCATGATGCTGATGCCGAAAGCAAAAATGACAGAACCGGCGGCGCCCATGACAGGCGTCACGGCCACGGCGAAGGCGAAGGAGCCGATCATGCGGCCGGTATTGCCTAAAAGAACGAGCCAATATTCGCCAAAACGGGCTAACAATGGCCTGAGGAATGCGGCCTGAGTGATGAATTGGGTCAGGCCGACTACGGCCAATAGTAGGCCGATGCCTAATGTAGCCGTCTGCGGGCTATACCCGTCGAACAATACCGCTTCGCCAAAGAGGGCGAAAGTCGATTGAAGCAGCCCCAGGCCGGATTGGCCGAGAAAGGCGACGATCAAGATCAGTATCAAGGCTCTATTACGAATGATCTGACGGGGACTCATGCTATTTCCAGTGCTCTGGCGATTAGCCTGTCGCTGCTCAGGAGTAAGTGTTTCCTCCAAAGTCAGCCAGGTTAAGATCACGACGCCAAAGGCGGCCGCGGCCGCGATAAGATAGGGCACCCGCGGGCCCAGGGCGGCCGATAAGATGCCGCCGAGCGCCGGGCCCAAGACGAAGCCAAGGCCAAAAACGGCGAAGATGTAGCCCAGGGATTCGGTCCGCTTTTCTCGAGGCGTGATGTCGGTGATATAAGCCTGGGCGACGATGATATTGCCCCCAGTTATACCGTCCAGGATGCGGGCTAGAAAAAGGAAGCCGGCGGCGGGAGCGATGGCCAGCATAACAAAACTAAGGGCTGTGCCGATCTGGCTGATGATGAGCACGGGGATACGGCCGTGTTTATCGGATAAGCGGCCCAAATAGGGACCGGCGATAAATTGGGCGGCGAAAAAGGAGGTGCTCAACAAGGTGATAACTTGGGGCGAGAGAGCGAATTCCCGCTGGGCGTACAGGGGTAGGATGGGCAAGATCATGGCCGCGCCCAGCATTTGCACCAGCACAATCAGAAGGATTGTGATCAATCGCCGATCCATATTTTTAGGATTCAAAAACTTTTCTCCAAGTGTCCGTATGTCCGAAGCGGGCTGTCTCGGGTTGAGTTAACTCTCAGACAGGATGGCAATTGTATAGCGGGGCGGCTAAAAGCCAATTTATGAATGCTTTTGTTCTTACTATCCAGAAGGATTAGAATCTGTGTAGAGGTTAATTTCGCCCCAATCAGAGGAAAAGCGGAAGCTAATAAGACCAATGAATCAACGTTATTACCCGGTACAGCGAAAAAAGTTCTTGATCCCGACCACAATCCTCTTTTTTGGCCTGGTGCTGGCAATCGCCGCTTGCCAGCAAGAGCAACAGCCGGAGCCAACGGTCACGCGGCCGAGCCTTTCTCAGGCACCAGAGTCTGAACCGACCAGTAACCAGGAAAAGCAGCAAGAAGCTATTCCGGAAGCCACAGTAACAAGCAGCCCAACGACTGAAATCGGATCCACGGCGTCCGGGGAAATTGCTGACGAAGAAGGGGTCGAGTCAACGGAGACAGCGACGAAATCGGCCACATCCCAGGCGACCCCCAAACCGCCAAAAAGCGGCACGTCAGAAGGCGCGCTGCTGGCAGTCGAGATGGAAAGCCGGACGGGCGTCCTGCTGGACGAAATACCGGAAGAGATGCGGGACGAGGTGGTGGAAGATCTCCTGAACCGACCGGAATCTTATTGGCTGGACTTGGCCCAAAGGCATATACGCCTGACCAAGCGTCGGCTTAATTTCCGCAATTTCGTTTATGAAGGCAAAGGCCAACTGCCTTTACCACCGGAAGAGTTGTGGTCCATCCAACTCGATGCGGCCGGCCCAGCCAGAGAAATAAATCAAGGGCATGATTTGTTAACGGTAGGGTACAGCTTCAGCAGCACCCTGTTAACCGATGCCGCGTCTCCCGGTTTGGCCGAACCGGCTTTGTCAGCCCCTGGCGGCAAATGGTCGGAGCCTTTTATTCTGCCGGCCGATCCTGATCTATTACACCAGCGGACGGGCAACGCCTGCCTGAACGAGGCCGGTTTTCCGCCCAATAGTTATGATTCGGAAAACGCCTGGGTCTTCTTCGACTATACCTGCGAGGCTGATAGTGGTGGCGTTTTGGGTTGCCACCGGTCTCGCTTGCACCAACAATCATGCCTGGAAGCGCTGACCAACCGGGTCGGCACTGTGGAGACGGAAGTCCGTTTCGAGCGTCTGGAATGGGACCCCGACCTGGCCGATGCCGTGCGGGTGGGCGAATTGACCCATCTGGAGGGTCCCGATCTAAAAGTCATCGGCGACGATCTGGAGATCAATCGCATCGTCTACCGGTATTTTTCCGAGGATTCTTGCGCCCTGGTGGAGCAGTGTGTGAATGATAGCGGCTGGCGCAGGCTGCTGCAATTCAACGCCACGGTACACAATGTGGGCGCCGAAACCCTTTATATCGGGCCGGTGGTGGCCGAGAATCCGATACAAAATCTATTCCAGTATAATGCCTGCCATGCCCACTATCATTTTAGCGATTACGGGGATTTCAGCTTCGCCGGAGAGGATGAGAACCTGTCCAGTAAACAAGCCTTCTGCGTGGAGAGCACGAATCGTTTCAGCAACAGTGAATGGTCACCCCTGGTCCACGATTATACTTGCCGCTTCCAGGGGGTCCAGGCCGGCTGGGTAGATGAGTATGTGGCCGGGCTCGACTGCCAATGGATCGATATCACCGATATGGATATCCCGGCCGGGGGCGATACTTTTTCTTTGGGCTTGAATTCAAATCCCGATAGGTTCTTGTGCGAAGGCGCCCTGGTGCTGGATGAGGACGGCAATCCCTTGTGGGAGCCGAGCGGTTTGGAAACACCAGACGGCCGGCCCATCAACCGGCCGGTCTGTGATTTTGTAGACGATTGGGATGTGAATAATGACGAAGCCCGCGACGTCTTCTTGATGCCGGCCGGCAGCTACGTGACCGAGCCATGCAGCGGTGGACAACTGGGGCCGCTACGTAATTGTGGTTTTAGCCCTCAAAGTGAAGGTATCGAGACCCAGGCCGGGGAGGGGGAAGAGCAGGCAGGTTCGGCGCGGAGAAGTTCTACGGCCGAGGCCGTGGCCGAGACGCCGGAAGGGGCCTTCGCTTGTGAGCCGGGGGAAGAGATCCAGCTGAGCTGTAGCCTGGAAGATGGTGAGGCTTCCCAGGTCATGCGCTTCTGCGAATATAGCGCGGCCTTGGGCAGTGGGGTGGCCTGCACCTTCGACGAGGCGCTTGCTAACCAGATCGTCGGCGCTGGGACGGCCGAAGTCAGCTTCAACTGTCCTTTGGAACGAGGTGAAACGGAGCCAGGCGGACTTTATTCACTCTACACGGGATCCCTGTTAGGTGATGCTGAGTCTCAACCGGTGAGTTGCCTGGCCAAATGATCCTCGAAGTAAGTTGATGACAGTCAAGTGGCGTGGTAGAGACTGGCCCAGTTTCACTTCAGCAGTATCACGCCATCAACCGGTATGGCTGGATTAAAACTGGACCAGCCTGACCAGACCAAATCCAAAAGCGAGACACGTACCCCTTAGCAATCCCCTCGTTTACCTGCTGTTAACAAAACCATAGCCTGATGTTAACGATACCTTGAAAGATCATTAATTAAAGCGTGTTAATCTCCCTCTTGTGAAAATTTGAACATCTATTACCGCAACAGTGGCGTTTTTTCTGGCTGCCATTTGTTCTCCGGTAGTTTGATAACAACGATTCTAGCGCGTTGGAGGAGAAAGCAATGCGATTCAAGTTTCTAGTTATTCTTGCCCTGGTTGCACTTGTTTTAGTCGCCTGTTCGTCTGGAGACGAAGCAGCGCCGGCCGAGCTAGAGACCTTTGGCGAGACACAGACCGAAGTCGATGAAGGCGCCGCAGATGAGGAAGGTGCGCCAGAAGGCGGCGCAGATGTAGAAAGCGACTCCGGTTCGATGACAGATCTGCCGATGGTTGATCCGCTTTCGGTTGATGGTGATATCGTGACGGCCGGCAGTTCAACCGTGTTTCCGCTTTCAGAGCGGATGGCCGAACGTTTCCAAGATGAAGGCTACAGCGGGCTGATCACCATTGACAGCATCGGCAGCGGTGCCGGCTTTGAGCGTTTCTGTGTGACCGGCGAGACGGACATTTCCAATGCCAGCCGACCGATCAAGGACAGCGAGGTCGAGTCATGCCAGGCGATTGGTCGAGAGCCGATCGAGTTCCGGGTAGGCACCGACGCTTTGGCGGCGACGGTGAGCGCGGAGAACGATTTCGTGACCGATGTAACGATGGAGGAGTTAGCAGCGATATTCTCGACGGCTGAGACCTGGGCGGACGTGCGCCCGGATTGGCCGGCTGAGCCTATCTTACGCTACATCCCGGGCACCGACAGCGGCACCTTCGACTACTTCGTCGAGGAGGTCTTCGCTGAAGAAGCGGAACCGATTTTATCGGCTTCGAACCTGGAATTGAGCGAGGATGATAATGTGCTGGTGCAAGGCATCCTGGGCAGCCCCTACTCGGTGGGCTTCTTTGGCTACGCATACTATGCGGAGAATGAAGACACGCTGCATATCCTGAACATCGAAGGCATCGAACCGTTGGCAGAGAACGTGGATAATGCTTCCTACCCGCTGGCCCGACCGCTGTTCGTTTACAGTACGGCCGATATCATGGCCGAAAAACCGCAGGTGGCCGATTTCTTGAACTTCTATCTGACCTATGTCAGCGAAGAGGTCGAGGACGTCGGTTATTTCTCAGCCAGTGAGGCGTCTTTGCAGCAATCGATGCAAGCCTGGTTGGATGCTCAGAGCTAATTAAAAAAGAAGTTACCCGTCGATATCCGGCGTTGGATCATCGTTGCTCCACCCTTAAAAATCCAACGCCGGGTACGGCTTATTTTTGCTAGAGAGGGCGTGGTTATACGCTCTCTCTTAGCCATTTACCATGGGAAATTAGGATAAAGGAAGTTGGAACAAGGGGAGGTTGACTTATGGAAGGTGATTCCGCATTGAACCCACCAAGCTCAGCTCAAGCAGCTGATTCAGTCCCGATTGAAGACACATTGACCAGTCGCCCGCGCATTGGCGAGCTGATCATCGAAGGCTTCTTATTCGCGGCCGGAGCCATATCGATATTGACGACCGTCGGCATCGTTTGGGTGCTGGCCAGCCAGGCCTACTTATTCTTCAGCTCGCCCGAGGTCAGTATCGTGGAATTCTTCACGACCACGGAATGGATCCCGGCCATCGGCAAGTTCGGCGTCTTGTCGTTGGTGAACGCCACATTAGTGATCAGCGGCATCGCCATGGTGGTGGCTTTACCGTTGGGGCTGGCGACGGCCATTTACCTGAGCGAATACGCTTCACCACGGGCTCGGGGGACCATAAAACCGATCCTAGAGGTGCTGGCAGGTATCCCGACAGTGGTATACGGTTACTTCGCTCTGACTTTCATGACGCCTTTATTGCGGCAGATCTTTGGCGTCGATACAGTCCAGATTTTTAATATGGCTTCGGCCGGCATCGTGGTGGGCATCCTCATCATCCCTCTTGTTAGCTCCCTGAGCGAAGATGCGCTACATGCGGTGCCGAATTCGCTTCGCCAGGCAGCCTATGGCCTGGGCGCGACCAAACTGGAGACGTCGTTAAAGATTATCTTGCCGGCAGCCATGTCGGGAATCACCTCCGCTTTCGTGGTGGCCATCTCCCGGGCTGTCGGGGAGACGATGATCGTTGCCATCGCCGCCGGTGCAGGGCCAAAATTTACCTTCAACCCCTTTGAATCGGCCGAGACCATGACCGGGCATATCGTGCGCATCAGCGGCGGCGACCTGAGCTATGATTCCATCGACTATAACAGTATCTTCGCCATCGGGCTTTTTCTATTTGTGATGACGCTGGTCTTGAACATCATCAGCCGATTCGTCGTGGGCCGGTTCCGCGAGGTATATGAATGAGTGAAAAAGTGCAGCCTGGCGGCAATTCATATCCCTCCGGAGAAGAAGTCAACGCCCAAATTGGACGCCGCCGCCGTTCTGGGGCAATTTGGCGAACAGCTTTCCTTGTGGCTACGGTAGCCGCCGTCGTCATTTTGACGGTATTGCTTTTAACCATCATCAACCAATCATTCGGTTTGACGGCCGTTCAGGAAGATGTGCCGGAGGAAGTTTTGGTTCAAGAATATTTAGACGAGCAGAGAACCTCTTCAGCCAACGATGTCGATTCTGAAGAAGATCTGAAACTCGTCGAAATGCCGAAGGAAGCACTGGTCACGATTCTCCGGAAGAATATCTCCAGCAATACAGGCCGCCGGTTGGAACGAGAGCAGCTTTTCTTCGAAGATAAATTGGTTTTCGAAGATCCAAAAATTTGGACTGAACTTTGCAGTGGAGATTCCGCACCCGCCGGTTGTGAGGCCAAGCCTCGCAGCCAACAGAATGTTTACCGGTTGGTTCAGGAACGGGTTGTCGTGCCAACAGTATTGGAATCCTGGTATCTGTTTGACTCGATTTTTAACCGGGAAGAGATAGTCCTGGAGGCAGCCGATAGGTATCCGGAGGCTACTCTCGAGTATCGTTCCTGGCTAGCGCCACAATTCGCCACCAGCCCACAATCGAGCATACCAGAGTTGGCCGGCGTCCGCACGGCATTGCTGGGCACGCTGTGGGTGATCGCCATCACGATTATCGTGGCCTTCCCCTTGGGGGTAGGGGCGGCCATTTACCTGGAGGAATATGCCGATCAAGGTAAGTGGTATAACCGCTTCATCCAGACCAATATCAACAATCTGGCCGGCGTGCCCTCGATCATCTATGGTATGTTGGGGTTGGCCGTCTTCGTGCGGGCCCTGGAGCCGATCACTAGTGGGGCCGTCTTCGGCGCCGTCGATGCGGGCAATACGGCCAACGGACGCACCGTGCTGGCGGCCGGTTTAACCCTGGCCTTGTTAATATTGCCAATCATTATCATTAGCTCTCAAGAAGCGATCCGGGCCGTACCCGGCTCCCTGCGCAATGCCAGCTACGGCCTGGGAGCGACCCGCTGGCAGACCATTTGGAATCACGTATTGCCCAGCGCCTTACCGGGTATCCTCACCGGGACGATCTTATCCGTATCCCGGGCTATCGGCGAAACCGCTCCTCTGGTCGTGGTCGGGGCGTCGACCTTCATCACGGCCGACCCGACAGGTCCATTTTCAAAGTTCACTGTGCTGCCGATCCAGATCTTCCAATGGACGACCCGGCCGCAGAGCGTCTTTCGCAATATCGCCGGGGCAGCCATCATCGTTTTGTTGATTTTATTATTGCTTTTAAACGCCACGGCCGTCTACATGCGCAACCGGCAGACCAAAAAAATGACGGGATAGCACTATGAAAACGAAAACAATCTTTTCTTCAAACGGCGAATACGCCGTCGAAACGCGGGGTATGAGCATTTATTACGGCGACTTTCGAGCTGTAAAAAACGTCGATTTGCAAATCAAGCCCCGCCAGATCACTGCCTTGATCGGCCCTTCCGGTTGCGGAAAGAGCACCGTGTTGCGGGCCTTTAACCGCATGAATGACTTGGTGCCGACATCCTGGCTTGAAGGTGAAGTCTTTTTTCACGGTAAAAATCTTTACGCTGATGATGTCGATCCGGTAGAAGTCAGGCGGCGGGTGGGCATGGTGTTTCAAAAGCCCAACCCCTTTCCCAAGAGCATCTACGACAATGTCGCCTGGGGAGCCAAGATCAATGGCTACAAAGGGGATATGAATGCCCTGGTCGAACAGTCTCTACGCCAGGCAGCGATATGGGATGAGGTGAAAGACAAACTTGATCAGAGCGGTTATTCGCTCTCAGGCGGGCAGCAGCAGCGACTGTGTATCGCCCGGGCCATTGCTGTCAAGCCGGAGATCATCCTCATGGATGAGCCAGCCTCGGCCCTCGATCCGATCTCTACTTTGCGGATTGAGGAGCTGATTCAGGATCTGAAACGCAATTACACCATCATTATCGTGACTCACAATATGCAGCAAGCTGCCCGGGCCTCGGATTACACGGCTTTCTTCAATATGGATGAGG
>JAHEJP010000451.1 GCA_024638855.1 Chloroflexota bacterium | reverse complement strand
GTTTATGCTGCCCGAGCTACCCTTGACCCCTTAGTCATCGTTGGCAACCAACTAGGCGGCCAGATATCGATCACGGCCGAGGTGGAAAATTATCCTGGTTTTCCTGAAGCTGATCTAACCGGCCCCGAATTGGTCGACCGAATGTATCGTCAAGCCGAGCGTTTCGGTGCACGTTTTGAATACGATGAAGTTGTCGGTGTTGACTTTGCTAAAGGATCGCCTTTCTTAGTTAAGACAAACAGCAAGGAGTACGAGGCTGAATCGGTCATTGTAACGGCTGGCGCCTCGCCCCGTCGGCTTGGTATCCCAGGTGAGGATGATTTCATTGGGCGTGGGGTGAGTTTCTGCGCCACCTGTGATGGATTCTTCTTCAGGGGTAAGGACGTCGTCGTAGTTGGTGGCGGAGATAGTGCCTTGGAAGAAGGCTTATTCCTGACTAAATTTGCCAACAAGGTCTATGTCGTCCACAGGCGTGATGAGCTTCGGGCAGGACCGGCCTTAAAAAAGCGTGCTTTTAATAACGAAAAGATCGAATTTATTTGGGATACGGTTGTCGATGAGATTGTTGGCAATGGCATGGTATCCAAAATTGGCCTGACCAACATCAAGACAGAAGAGAAAGACGAACTTGAGACTGACGGCGTCTTTATCTATATCGGTCACTATCCCAATAGCAAGTTCCTTGAGGGCCGCTTGGTCATGGATGAACACGGCTACGTCATAACTGACGAGAAAATGCGCACTAGCGTTGACGGTGTGTTTGCCGCCGGTGAAATCCAGGATTCAATGTATCGTCAAATCGCTACATCTGTCGGTCAAGGTTGCGCAGCTGCAATGCAATGCGAAAAGTGGTTGAGTGAGCGCGAATAGAAATATTGCCAACGCCGCTTGGTATTTAACAAAGCGTACAATCATTTATTATTATCATCTGCCATGTTGCGAATAGTTGCCGCCCGAGTCTTGTATATGTGGGGAAGCCTGCACCGGAATTTTGGCAATCGCAGCAGTTATGAGCGCGAACACAGACAGGCAATTCGGCGATTTTCCCAAGCCTATGATCTCGATCCTTCCTTGCGGCAGGCTCGCCTTGACCGGGGTATCATCCTTTACCGGGAGATGGGCCGACTGGACGAGGCAATGGCTGACTTCAACGCCTTGTTAGTTGAAGATCCCGAATATGGACCGGCTCGTTTGAATCGGGCAATGATCGCCCAGGAACGGGGCCAATATGAAGATGCCCTGGCTGATTTGGAGGCTTACTTGGCTTTACCTGGAGAGGATGACGAATATCGAGCTATTGCCGAACGCACCGTCATCCTGTTAAGAGAGGTTGTTGCTGAAATACCCTCGCAACTATCAGAAGAAAGCTGAAGTCATCTTCTGGATGTTGGCTCACAACTCAGGCCGAGAAGCAGCTTCATCCAGGAGCGCCTCCAGCGATGTAAGAGAAGCCATGCGATCCATAAAGTCGCGTATATCTTGGCTACTATTACGAATAGCCAAAATAGCCGGACCGATCGGATCATCACCCTGCTCACCTGGGATGTCAGCATAAGCGCCATAAAAAGCAAAATAGGCTTGGTTCAATTTTCGGATCCGATACCCATTATCCCAGAAAAATTGGCGTCGCTCTTCCATGTAATGTTCGGCTTGCTCAACTTCACCCTGGGCCAACAGATCATCAACCCGATTCCGAGTTTCGGCCATTTCCGCCCGGAAATCGAACTTCGGGGGCAAAGTTGAGTCAGGTTCAGGTGGTGGAGCCGCCGGTTCCTCCGGTTCAGGAATAAATTCTGGGTAATATCGCTCGATCACCCTGGCCCCAACTTCATCACCAAAGATAGAGGCAACCGTCTCGTTCATGGTTCGAAGGACCGGGTCGGCTGCATAACTTAGACCGAGGGGGTGTAAAGTAAGCCAGTGATGGGCCCACTCGTGGGCGATTGTGTTTACTAAGAAGTTGATATCGCTAGTTTCGACTATCATCGCCGGATAGAATCCAAGACCGCCGATACCCACTACCAGGGCCGAACGATCGACCGTATCCAAGACAGTCGATTCGATCTCTTCACGAACGGGGGACGTTAAACCATGTTCAAGTGGAATATTGTGTATCTGCTTGATTTCCTGCCGGGGTGAGACGATTAGAATATTGGGCAGTGGGGTCATATGCATCTGAACCGGCGGCCAGGCACGGTCGAAAATGTCAAATTCCTCCTCGACGATAATGGTAGAAACTTGTTCTTGTAAGATGGATTCAGCTATTGGCTGCAACTCTTCAATTTCCGTGCGCAATATTCTAATTTCATCCTGCAGGTCGCTTGAGGTTTGGTCTGGGTCATTTACTTCGGGATCAGAATAGATTAAATTGACCTGGGCCTCTAAACGTTTCGCCTCGCCAACGAGTCTGAGATATTCGAGAACCGTGTCTTTACGACTCTCGTCGCTCAGATAGGCTTGCCCACCAGCCAGGGTTGCCTCACCTTTGGCAGCCAGAGCATTAGTTTCCCAAATCACAAAGTCAAAATATCGCTGTCCCAGGATAGTATCGATTAGATACCGTTCGTCGTGGAAGATTGGCCATTCTGGCGCTGTTAGAAGAACTAAGGATGTGGAGATGAAGACAATTTTTAGAAAGTTGAAGAAACGGTTTAAGAACATAATTTCCGCCGTCACTAAGCAAATGTGACGACGCCAGCCTTTAAGACGAATATGGTAAAATCGATGAATCAGATGCTCGACGCATAGCGTCATGCTCACTAACTTTATTATAGGATCGCGAAAGTAAAAGGAAACTTATCTACATCTTATGCGTTACTTAATTACAGGTGGTGCCGGTTTCCTGGGATCTGCCCTGGCAAATAGGCTGGTAAGGGAAGGGCATGAGGTCCGGGTGATTGACGATCTGAGTAGAGGGGATCGCGATTCCTTAGGTTTGGGCGTTACCTTCACTCGTGGAGATGTCAACGACATACCCCTCCTGTGGACCTTGCTCCAAGATGTGGATTGCGTTTATCATCTGGCCGCCCAGGTGTCGGTTGCCCAGTCGCTGCTATATCCCCGCGACTACAACCTGGTAAACGTGGGTGGAACAGTGAGCCTGATGGAAGCGATGCGTGATGCCGGTATCCGGCGAGTTGTTCTGGCTTCATCAGGTGCAATTTATGGCGCACATACTGAACAGCCGGTCAGGGAAGACAACTTGGCCCAACCTGATTCGCCATATGCCGTAAGCAAATGGGCGGCCGAGCAATATGTACACACCATCGGCAATCTTTGGGGCATCGAGACCGTCGCATTACGAATATTTAATGCCTATGGGCCCGGTCAGAGTTTGCCTGTATCCCACGCGCCTGTTATACCGCGTTTTTTGAAGGCGATACTGACAGGGGGCTCAGTCGTCATCTTCAATGATGGCCAACAAAGCCGGGACTTCGTCTACGTAACCGATGTGCTTGAAGCGTTGCTCAAAGCTTCCATGGCCGAAAGGGTTAATCGTGAAGTGATCAATATAGGCAGCGGGTCGGGAACCACAATTAACGTCCTGGTCGAACAATTGGAAAAGGTTACGGGCCGAAGGGCCCAACGTGTTTGGAACCGGGAAAAATCCGGTGGTGTCAGGCAACTCGTCGCCGACATCAGCAAAGCCAGAGAGGTACTAAATTACTTTCCCAAGGTCACTTTGGAAGCAGGTATAGACCGAATGTTGGTTGAGGACCCCCGCTTCGCCACCAGCTACCACAATTCGATCAGCGAAGAAGAAGCTCGCTAAGACCTAAATAAAATAAAAAAAAAGCCAAGAGCACATGGTTTGCTCTTGGCAACTCTGTGTGCCCTGGAGAGGACTCGAACCTCCACGCCCATAGGGCATAGGCCCTCAACCTACCGCGTATGCCAATTCCGCCACCAGGGCTTAACTCTACTGAATTATAATCATTGGCCTTGGTCTGTCAACGAGCG
>JAHEJP010000450.1 GCA_024638855.1 Chloroflexota bacterium | reverse complement strand
ACTTCCTTGCAATATGAGCGCTTGTTATCGGCCAGCGGCCCGACCAACGGGCACGTCCAACGGCCGTCAGACAGCGCCAGCCCCAAGCGCATCGCCTTCCTGCAGTGCGTGGGCAGCCGGGACCAGAGCCATGATTATTGCTCCTCGGTTTGCTGTATGTATGCAGCCAAAGAGGCCATCATGACCATCGAGCACGCTCGGGCGGAAGCGCGAGGCGGCAATGGCCAGGGCGAGGTAGATTGCCAGGTCTTTTTCATGGATACCCGGGCCTATAGCAAGGGGTATGAGGAGTATTACCGGCGCGCAGAGAAGAAGTATGGCGTGAAATATACGCGCTGCCGGTTGAGCGATGTAAAAGAAGATCCGACCACCGGTAATTTGATGGTCCGTTACTCGGATCCATATGAAGGCAACCAACAAGTAGTCGAGGAAGAGTTTGACCTGGTGGTGCTGTCGGTGGGGATGGAGATCGGATCGTCGGTGAAGAAGTTGGGGCATAACCTGGGGATCGAGCTTGATAGTTATGGATTCTGCCACACAACCTTATTCGATCCCTTACAAACCAGCCGTCCGGGTATTTATGTGGCCGGTCCATTCAGAGAGCCTAAGGACATTCCCGAGACGGTGGTCGAAGCCAGTGGAGCGGCCGCCTCGGCCGCTCGTTTACTGGCCCCGTCCCGGCATACCTTGACCCAGGTTCAAGAATATCCTAACCAGCGGGATGTATCGTTAGAAGAGCCGCGGGTTGGCGTCTTTGTCTGCCATTGTGGTAGCAATATCGGCGGTTTCCTAGACGTACCCGGCGTGGCCGAATATGCTCGGACGCTGCCGGGTGTGGTCCACGCCGAAGATAATCTTTATACCTGTTCGCAGGATTCGGTGGCTCATATCATCGAACAGGTGAAAGCGTTGGAATTGAACCGGGTGATGGTGGCTTCCTGTACACCTCTCACCCACGAGCCATTGTTCCAGGATGCCCTTCGCCAGGCCGGGCTCAATCCGTACCTGTTCGAAATGGCTAATATCCGCAACCAATGTTCCTGGATTCACGGCAGCGATTGGGATGCCGCGACAGAAAAAGCGCGGTCCCTGGTGCGGATGGCGGTGGCCCGGGCGGCCCAGCTTGAACCCCTGGAAACCAGCGAGGTGCCCATCAATAAATCGGCCCTGGTCATTGGGGGTGGGGCGGCCGGGATGACGGTAGCGCTGACATTAGCTGGTCAAGGATTCCCGGTGCACCTAGTGGAGAGGGAGGACCGACTCGGCGGAAATTTACGCAACGTGCGCACCTTCGTTTCCGACGATGGGCGGCCGGTAGAGAGGACGCCGGCCGAGTACCTGGCCGAAATCGTGTTTCAGGTCAGGCAGCACCCGTTGATCGAGACTCACTTGCAGAGTGAGGTGATCGGGACAGGGGGCTTCAAAGGCAATTTCACCTCGACGCTAAAATCGAACGACCAGCAAACCAAGGTACAGCATGGGGTGACAGTGGTGGCTACCGGTGGCGTCGAATACCGGGGCAACGAATATGGTTATGGTTCAGATCCGAGAGTGGTAACCCAGCAGGAATTTGAAGGCATGCTGGCCAATCCGGAAAAAAGCCAGCAAGAGTTGGATTCTATCGTCATGATCCAATGCGTTGGCCCGGCCGAACGGTACTGCAGCCGGATATGTTGTACGACGGCGCTCAAGAATGCCCTGAAACTCAAGGAAATCAACCCGAAAGCCGACATCACGATTATTTACCGCGATATACGAACCTATGGCTTCAAGGAACGGGTATATACCCGGGCGAGAGAGGCCGGTGTGCGCTTTATTCATTACGATTTCGACCGCAAGCCGGATGTTAGCGTGGCCGAAGGTCCGAAAGGGCTACAGGTTCGGGTCTCGGAGCCGGTATTGGGCCGCGAGTTACGATTGGCCCCAGACTTGCTGGTGCTGAGCATGCCGGTTATACCCTCGCCGGGGGCGAGGGATTTGGCCAGTTTACTCAAGCTGCCGGTGGATATGGATGGCTTCTTCCTAGAGGCCCACGTCAAACTGCGGCCGGTAGATTTTTCGGCCGATGGGGTGTTCATGGCCGGCCTGGCTCACTATCCCAAACTGCTGGATGAAACCATCGGCCAGGCCCAGGCGGCCGCTTCCCGGGCGGCCAGCGTTCTAGCCCAAGATAGTATCCTGACTAATGCCCGGGTGGCGGTGGTCGATCCAGATCGTTGTGTGGGCTGCCTGACTTGCGTTCGCATTTGCCCCTACGGGGTGCCCACCATCAGCGGCCAGTACACCGGGATCGGGGAGATCGTGGGCGCGGCTTATATCGAGGCGGCCGTTTGCCATGGTTGCGGCACCTGTGTGTCGGAGTGTCCGGCCCGGGCTATTCAATTGATGCATTATACTGACGCACAGACGTTGAATAAAGTCGATGCGTTGTTTGATATTGATTTCAGCGGTTTTGTACCGTTGAAAGAAATTGATTTAGTTGATGAATTGATGGACGAGCAAGTGTGACTATGAGCACGAATGGTTTTGAGCCTGATATCGTGGCTTTCTGCTGCCGTCACTGTGCCTATGCAGCGGCCGATCTAGCCGGTTCAATGCGCCTGGAATACCCCACGGCGATCAAGGTGGTTGAACTGCCTTGCACTGGCAAATTGGACGTCTTGTATGTGCTGCGAGCCTTTGAAAAAGGCGCCGACGGCGTATTGGTAGCCGGCTGACTGGAAGGCGACTGCCATTACCTGGAAGGTAATCTCAACGCTCGAAGGCGAGTTGAATACGCTAGAAAGCTGATCGAGGAGATCGGGTTGGAAGGCCAGCGCGTGCAGATGATCAACGTCTCTTCGGCGATGGGTGGCCAATTTGCCTGGTCCTCGGCCGAGTTGACGGAGGAGATTAAACAGATGGGGTCGAACCCGCTGAAACAGAAGGCAAGTGATGCCTCGGAGCGGGCCGGCAAGGAGCAATAGAGATGGATAGGCAACCTTATATTCTCATCGTTGACGACGATCCCGACATCCTGGATAACATCATCACCGTCTTAGAAACCCAACCTTATCGATTAAACACTGCCCGAGATGGCAAACAATGCCTGGAGATTATCAAGCACGAGGTTCCGGATTTGCTGATCCTGGATTTGCTGATGCCCCGCATGGATGGTTGGGGCGTCATCCGCGAGATGCGGACAGAGCCTCGGTTTGCGGGCGTGCCGATCATGGTGTTGACTACCGTTGTCGAAGATGCCAGCCGCCGGCGATATGAATTGGAAACGGGCATGGCCATGGAGGTGCAAGAATACATTCAGAAGCCGGTAGCGCCGGTCGAACTCATTCGCCGGGTGGAGAAGCTGCTGCAGGTAGAGAGACATGCTTAAGGCTCAGTCTCTCTCGACGGCCATCATCGCCGAATACCTGGAAAGTTCGGATCTGTTTGCCGGTCTTAGTCGGCAGGACTTGCTAGCTATCGCCGAAATCTGTTACGAGGATACATACGATGAAGGCCAGGCCCTATTAGTTGAGGGCGAAGCGGCCGACCGGTTATTTGTGATCGAACGCGGCCGGGTGGCTTTAGATAAAAAAGTGCAGCTGGGTCGTCATTCCACGCCGCGGAATGCTACCATCGACTATATCGTTCCCGGCAAGGTGGCTGGCGTCTCGGCGCTCGTTTTTCCGTACCACTACTCGACTTCGGCCGTTTGTGTCGAGCCTACTCGCGTGATCGTCCTGGATGGGGCGGCTCTTCGACAATACCTAGAAGAGAATCCGGCCGTGGGTTTTCAGGTTTTGGCCGTCCTCAGTTCGTTGATTGGCAATCGTTACCGGCTGGCGACCAGTACCTTGACCTATTTCCTGTCCGTTGTTTCTCATGAATTACGCTCGCCGCTGGCGGCCATTGAGAATTACCTGCAGGTGATCCTCGACGGGTTTGCCGGTGATATCAACCCCAAACAAGAACGCATGATGAAACGCTGCCTC
>JAHEJP010000097.1 GCA_024638855.1 Chloroflexota bacterium | reverse complement strand
TTATATCTATTTGTAAAAATGAGATCTGTATCTCATCCTAATAGTTCATGAATATCAATAATATGGAGGATATTCTTGGTGGATGCGCCTCTTCGTAGCAAAACCTCTACCATCGACATCTATATCAAGTTAGCTCAATATCCAATTCTGGCCGACTCGATACGGGGACGTATGCGTGATGAGATATTTCGCCGGGGTATTATTGGCCGTGAAGAGTTTGAAGCGGACGTCAAAAAAAAGGCAATCGAATCACAAAAGCGGGAAGGACTCTATGACCCTTTTGTCGAAGAGCCAGCCAGTGTGTGGCAAGATCGAAAAGCGCGAATTCGAGATTACCAAACCGACTTTTACTTTGGATTCAATTTGCCTACAACTCTCTTCGAACAAATTATCCAGGAAGTGTTAAACGAACAGCCCGCTCCTCTGGCCAACAGTGAACTTTCCTTCAACCCTGAACTTGCCCCTTGGGATCTTCTCTTTCGTCAAGGGTTAGCATATGAATTATTGTCGCCACCCAAACAGGAAGCGATCAAACATCACCTAGAAGAGATAAAGGCCGTCTTGATAAAGGGAATGATTAGCGATCAACTCCCATACATCGGCGTGGCTCGAAGGGTTTTCGATATCAAGGATTTACGCAAGATCCATAGACGGAGAATTGGTCGGGGGAAAATTGGCGGCAAAGCAGCCGGCATGTTGCTAGCCTGGAAAATTCTACAACAGCAAGACCCTGAATATGGTCCAGATATCAGTAAACAGATTGTGATTCCCGAAAGCTATTTCATCGGCACTGAAGTCATTTACCAGTTCAGGCTGTTCAATAACCTTGATCACTTGATGAACCAGAAATACCGTCCTTTGGATGAAATCCGAGATGAGTATCCAGGCGTGGTCGAAGCTCATCTGAAAGGCCAGTTTCCGGAAAAGATTGTTGATCAATTACGAGACCTTCTTGAGCATATTGGCCAAGTGCCACTTATTGTCCGTTCTTCAAGTTTGTTGGAAGATAATTTTGGATTCTCATTCGCCGGCAAGTACGAAAGCTTTTTCCTTCCAAATCAACGTGGATTAGAGCAAAATCTCAGAAGTTTATTGGATGCTATAAGACGAATCTATGCCAGTACGCTGAACCCGGATGCCATCTTGTACCGAAAAAAGCATCAATTGATTGATTATGATGAGCGAATGGCCATCCTGTTACAAACTGTCAAGGGTGAGCGATATGGTCGATACTTTTTTCCGACCGTTGCCGGAGTTGGCTTCAGTCAAAACAGCTACCGTTGGAATCCAGATATTCGCAAAGAAGACGGCTTTTTGCGTATGGTTTGGGGCTTGGGAACGAGGGCTGTTGATCGGCTTGCCAATGATTACACTCGAATAGTGGCCTTAAGCCATCCACGATTACGGCCGGAGTCAACCGCGAGTGCAATCCGTCAGTATTCTCAAAGATATGTTGACGTCATCGATCTGGAGGACAACGACCTAAAAACGCTACCAGCATCCCAAGTATTGCAAAATGTCATTCAGAACGGTTATCCCCATGCCCGTTTTATCGTATCGATAGATCATGGCGATTATATTCGAAATCTTGTATCTACCAGCGGGCTAGAGGATGCTAACAACTTGATTCTGACTTTTGATTATTTAACTCAGGATCGCGATTTTGTGAAGTTGCTGCGAACAACACTGCGAAGATTGGAAATTGGCTACGAGCGACCCGTAGACATCGAATATACAATAGAAATCATCCCGACATATCCACAGCCAGGCTTTCGGCTTCATATTCTGCAGTGCCGTCCATTGAGTCAACGAGAGATGGATCTGAGCGTTCAAATTCCCGCGGATTTACCTGAAGAAGATATTCTGTTTACATCAGATGAGTTGGTGCCAAATGGAAAGGTAGAAGGCATACGCTACATCATCTTCGTAGATCCTACCCATTATCGACTTATAGACGATAGAACTATTAAGCTTGAAATCGGACGTGCAATCGGACGCCTAAATACGAAATTGAACGGAATACCTTTCATCATAATTGGTCCAGGACGCTGGGGTAGCGCCAATATTGATCTTGGTGTCCGGGTAACCTACGCAGACATTTTCAATACGAAAGCCTTGCTTGAAATGTCAATTGCTTCGGAACATGGCCTGCCATCACTGTCCTATGGCACACATTTCTACCAAGATTTAGTCGAAAGTGGCATTTATTCATTACCCCTCCATTTAGAACATACAAGTGCATCGTTTAAATGGGACTTTTTCCAGGAAGCAACCAATTTCCTGACTAAGTTGTCTCCTGATGATGAGGAGTTATCCCCTTTTTTAAAGGTCATCGATGTCCCACATGAAGACTCCGGTAGGCGATTAACGATCTTAATGGATGGCTCAAGGGATGAAACTACAGGTTTTCTTGTTACAGGTTCTTGGAGTGACGAATCAAAGGCGCAAGGAACATTGTCGAATTTCTAAACGATTGAGATTCTACCACCGGACAAATCCAACAAAGAATTAGTTACCCTTAACGTTTGCTCGAGGTAGTCCTTAAGCTTCAAGTCTGTCACTTTCGTCCGCATCTTCGGCGATCCATTGGGCTATCAACTCACGTTCCCCAAATTCATCCCTTACTGTTCCATTGAGACGCGCTGCTAGGAGACGATCCAACAATTCTCCAACCTTAGGCCCGGCTTTAAGGCCCAATTCCATAAGATCGTTACCATTCAGTGAAGGCCGTACATATCGCCACTCTCTGATATATTGGCTGATTATCGATCCGATCGAAGACTCAATGCCAGCGGCCGCTTGCGTAACCATAATTACCCGATTAGCGTAGAAACGCATGATTTTGACAACGCGACTTGGTAGTGGATCGGCCGGCAAGCCTGCCAACTCAACCAACAATTTTTTTGCCGCCGATAAATCGTCGATAGTCGACTTGCGAACTTTGAGACGAGCCATGACTTCTTGTTGGATAGTGGGCGTTAGTGGAAGCAACATCAAAGCAAAATAAGCAAAAGCTGTCGGAACTTCAACGAGCGACTCGCCCCATTTCGGATCGTCTAAGATCTTTTCTGCATCTCTGAAACTTGCAGACATCTGGGATTGTAAGGTCAAGCCTGGATGGATTTGAGCTAAGACGCCTATCTCCGCCAATCTTACCAATATTTCGAAACGTTGTTCCTCATTCAGACACATAACTAATTCGTTTCGAATCCGTTCCCCGGTCACTCGATTGAGCATTGGTAAGGCTTCATGAATGAGCTCCGAACTTCGTTCTTCGATTCCAAATTGCAGGCGCTGTTCCAGTCGAACTGCCCTGAGAATCCGCGTCGGATCATCAACGAAACTAAGACTATGTAAGACGCGAATGACCCCAGACTGCAAATCTCGCAAGCCACCGTAAAAATCAAACAACTCGCCAAGGTGAGCCCCGTCTAGTCGGACTGCTAATGTATTGATGGTGAAATCCCTCCGGTGTAGATCGAGCTTTATCGAACCGTGCTCCACTTCTGGCAGTGCGGATGGTTGAGCATAAATCTCAGTGCGGGCCGTTACGAAATCAATATCCATCGGGACATTATCAACCTCGATATCTGGAGCTATTCGTTGCCAACACTCCTTGGTCAACAACCATTTGGCCGTGCCAAACTGCGCGTGACTTCGCGATTCACCACCATAACGCTTACGCAAATGTTTAACCAAGGCAATCGCATCGCCTTCGACCACCATATCGATATCCATTGGTGGTTTCTCCAGCAACAAATCTCGTACCAATCCACCAACAAAATAGAGCGGCATTTCTAGTTGATGAGCCACAATGCTGACCGCCTGAACCAAGGCCCAAACAGCCTTTGGTAGCGAGTTAATCATCAATTCTCGCATGTCAGGTTCGTCATAAGACGAGAGACCGTTGGTCAAGATATTTAGGAGGTCTGTTCGTGTGACTATACCGATAAGTTCTGGTTCAGACGGATCATCCTTGTTTTCGCGGACGACAGGTATTTGCCCCCACCCTTCCTGGATCATGAGACGTTGAACTGCTTCGACAGAATCCGATGGTTGAACGGATACCCTTCCGGCTCGCATTACATGTTTGACGGGAAGGTCGCCCATCTGGTGATTAAGTGCGCGATCGACCATCCGACGAGTCAATAATCCTATCAACTTAGTAGATTGGGGATCAACGACTGGGTAACCTTCATGCCCCCAACGCTGCATTCGTTTACCGGCTTCGCTGATCTTTGTATCGGAAGGCAGAACCTGAACGCCATAGGACATAATCTGGTCTACTTTGGCCATCGGCTTTACAGCGGCAGGCAATAATTCCACGATTTCATCTCGAGTACCGGAAATTGGCTTGTCCATGATGGTCGCGGCCGCTGCCCTACTATGCCCTCCCCCACCCAGGGCCCTAGCGATGATTGAGACGTCTACATTGTCAGTACTTGAGCGAGCCACTAGCTGAACATGATTGTATTTGAGCTGGACTAGTAAAAACATGCCGTCAGGAGTCAGTGTATCTCTTAATCGATGGGCAACGGCCGAGATTTCATCGTCAAATCCGGGCGGCGCCGAAACAGCCGAGATCAAAATGTTTTGGCCCTCGATCTTCAGCCATTCTGCCTGATCCTGGAGTGTTTCATAAAGTAATTGTTGTTGATCGGATAGTTGGATATTGAGAAAACGTCTGATAACCGAGAGCTGGGCTCCTTGCTGCATTAACCATGCTGTTGCTTGGGCATCTCTGACCGTGGTCGTACCGTAAACCAACGATCCTGTATCTTCATGAATACCTAGAAGCAGTAACGTCGCTTCATTCACTGATATCGACAGCCCTCTTTCCTGGAGCATCTCAACCAAAAGTGTAGTTGTCGCACCGACTGTATCGGTATGATAAGACCATTGCTCATTCGGCGGGTCGCCAAGTTCATGATGATCGATGACTAGGACATCAACTTTGTCCGGCCGAATGCCACGTACACTTGGCAAAGACAAGGTATCGACCAAAATGACCTTCTCCACGCGGCTACGGCGCAAATCTACTGGTCTCATAAAAGGCAGGGCATCCCAATACAATGTTAAAAATTGCTCAACATTGCGATTGACTCGCCAAGAGAGTAAGGGGACACCTTCGGGGTAAAGTTTTGATGCCGCTAGTTGAGAAGCTACAGCATCGAAGTCCGCATTTTCATGTGTCAAAATGAGCAGCATGCTGAAATTATAGCATGGGCACTGGCTGGATAGTATTTCTCTCCAAATGGATTTCCATAATTGTCAATAACAGGGATAACTTTTGCATAATGAATGGTGTGCATGTTGACGGTCGCGCTTATTCAGGTCATGATAGGAATCCGGTTAAACGATAAGTGAGAGGCTGCCCCTGATTGAATTGGGGCTTTCAGCCGCAACCGTCAACAAGGTTGCAACGTAAAGAAAATCGCATGACAAATTCTGAGCTTAAAGTACCAAGTGTGGCAAAACTAGAAAATATCATCAATTTTATGGAGAGAAATCTACTTGGCTCTATTCCTTAATGCATTTGCCTTCGGATTAGCCGTGGCCTTTATGGTTGTTGGCCTGGTTGGGATAGTGGTACCCATCCTGCCCGGCACTTTGCTCATTTGGCTATCGGTATTGGCTTATGCCATTTTTGATGAATTCGCTGCTATCGACTGGATAACATTCGGCGTCATCACACTAATAGCCATCATCACAGGTACGGCCGATCTTTGGCTACCTTTGCTCGGGGCGAAGAGTGGCGGAGCGGCTCGAAGAGCGATGTTTCTCGGTTTTATCGGTGGCATCTTAGGATTCTTTCTGCTCGGAGCGGTCATTCCTATTATCGGCAATTTATTTGGTGGAATCATTGGCTATGCGCTAGGCGTATTGATCGGTCAATACCAGAAGTATCAGGATTGGAACATAGCTCTGAAAGCCAGCATAGGTGGTGTTGTAGGCTGGGGAATAGCAACAATCGTACAATTAGGCGGAGGAGCCCTCATGTTGTTGATTTTTATCTGGCAGGTACTGGCATATTGATTCAGCTAAAATCGTTGACTTCATTGGCGATTATTTAACCAATTTCCAAGAGACAAGTTCCGTGCTTGTTCACCATCTGATCGATATCGGTAATTCTTTTGCACTTAAGACAATTATGGACATAGAAACTATCCGCTTGATAGGCATCGCCTTCTTTATCATCTTATTGGTGACTGTGATTGGCAGCTTAACGATTCTTCTCTTATCGGCAAAACGAATAAGATCAATCAAGATCCCGCCAAACGCAACATTCGCCGAGACCTTGCACTACACGCCGTTGGTCGTAGTCATAGCTATCGATTCGCTTGATCTGGTCTTTGATATACTGGCGGCGCCGCTAAGTTGGGCGATCTTAGATTGGCTTGGTTTAAAATCATTAAGAGGGGTTGCGGCTGTAGAAGCACTAGTACCTGGCACACAAATTATACCAACGATGACCCTTTGTTGGTTTGGCGTTAGAGTATTGAGAATCCGTTACTAAGACTTCTGACAAGAGTTCCGTTGGTCACCTGGATTACCTTAGTGGTAAGCCTATAAATTTATCGGTTTAGACAGTAGATCGGATAGTAACCTCACCGAATTTTTTACATCCGATACATCGACGACTTCACTTTGAGAGTGAACATATCGGGTAGGGATTGACAAGCAACCAGCCGCGCTACCGGCTCCGGCGATCTGCATGGATCTGGCATCCGTCGATCCGCCTTCCAAAACCTCGAGTTGATAGGGAATTTTCGCTTCTTCCGCCCGTAGCTTCATTTGGTTGACAAGGCCGGTATGAGCAATCATCCCCGAGTCTTTCACCTTAATCGCTGGACCACTGCCTAATACAACAGCAATCGTGTTAGTTTCAGGCATATCACCTGACAAAGTAACATCCACAGCTAGACCAACATCAGGCTGCAGCGCGTTTGCAGCCGTCAGCGCACCACGAGTTCCAACTTCCTCTTGCACGCTAAATACGAAATAGATTTCATTTATGGAATGTTCGATTTCTTTTAACGCTTCAATAACGACAGCGCAACCAATCCGATCATCCATGCTTTTAGCAATCCATCTATTGCCCTGCGAGACAAATGGACGAAGAAAGGCAGCTGCTGCCCCAACTTCAACGGGACAATCTTCACGACTCGTCGCTCCGACATCTATATAGTGTTTATTCAAGGGATGGAGCTTAGCCCACGACTCCAATTTTTCACTGTATATGACGCCAGTCGTTCCGTTTGAGAATTGTACGCGACTTCCCATTAAGCTCTGTGGTCGGACGCCGCCAATATTTGTGAATCGCAAAAACCCCTTTTCGGTAATATGCGACACCATAAGGCCGATCTCGTCCATGTGAGCTGCAACCATAACTTTTAGACCATCTCCGTCACCTGGTCTATGGGCGATAAGATTGCCCATAGCATCGACTTTTATGTCTTCAACATACGGCTCAATCTCATCTCTGATTAGTGCGCGTATTTTCCACTCGAAACCGGAAGGTCCATAAGTCTCAACAAGATTCTTAATTAGCTCGTCCATCTAGCGTCCTCATCATACTCTTTTTATCTTTCGGCGAAGCAGAATATTTCTCTTGGAGAAGCCTAATCATATTGGAGTTGCTCCAAATTAATCGTCCGTAAGCTGGCATCTGCCAAGGCGACAACATGATAAAAATCGGTCAAATCTATCATAGATACTGGGGTATGTATATATCTCGTCGGTGTTGCAAGAGTTGCGGCCGGAACGCCAGCCCCAGTCTGTTGAATGGCTGACGTGTTCGTCCCACCACCTCCGGGTTGGCGAATCTGAAATGGTATTTCTCTGCTTGTCGCCGTCTTGGTCAAATGTGCTACGATGCGAGGATCTTGAATGGTCCCTCTATCCATTACATAAATCGACGGCCCTTTTCCTAGGGAAACATTTGGGCTTTCATCACGTTTATTTGGCAAATCATAAGCAGGCGTACTTTCTAGGATTAATGCGATCGATGGATTTGTTGAGTAGGCAGCGACTTTCGCTCCTCTTAGACCCACCTCTTCCTGGACGGTAAAGGTTGCGACTAAGTGAAATGGGTAGGGATCCAATTTTAGCAATTCGACCAGCGCGGCACAGCCAACCCGGTTGTCAAAGGCTTTGCCAATGGCGATGTTCCCAAACTCTTCATATTTGGTAACAAAGGATGCCATATCACCCGGCTTGATCTTCCGATTGGCCTCTTCCTTGCTTTTTGCGCCAATATCTATCCGCATTGATTCCGTCTTAACGACACTGCCTCTTTGGTTCGAATCCAACAGATGAATTGGACGAGCGCCTATGACTCCGGTAATTTTTTTCGGTCCAATCTGGACGACCTTACCCAATAATGACCGGGGATTTACGCCACCTACGGCCATGAATTTGCAGGTGCCGTCCCGATCTACGCCCGATATCATTAATCCAACTTCATCCATATGGGCATCTATCAATACACGAAGGTCGGATTTACCAACCCCTTTTTTCTGGGCTATCAAATTTCCCATTGCATCTACATGCCAGTCGTCAATATCATCGACGATCAAATCCAATATCAGGCTTCGAACCTCATTTTCATGGCTGGAAACACCTTGACTTTCGGTTAATTGCTTTAGCAACTCGTTCATAAAGACACTTTTTAGGCGCTCGACACCTTAATCTTTTTTATCTATTAGATTTTCAACCAGACTGCTTAGGAAATTTTCGTCTAATCGAGCGACGAACTCTGCGAGCAATCGACCAGCGCGCTCAATATCAATCACTGAAACAGTTTCGACCATCGTATGCATGTAACGTATGGGAATAGAAACAAGACCCGTTGGAACCCCATCACGGGCTACCTGCAATGCATATGCATCTGTTCCACTACTACCATGAGCATGGGGCTCATCATGAACCTTCATCTCTAATGATTTAGCTGACTTTTTTAAGGCTTTGTAAATTCCAGGATGAATATTCGGCCCTAACCCGATAGTGGGGCCGCCGCCTTGTTCGAATGTCAATTCATCACTGGTGCCTGGTCCCTTGCCAAATGTCACGTCGATGGCTATCGCGATATCAGGTCTTTGGGAAAATGCAGTGGTAAAGGCCCCAAGCAAACGCGTTTCTTCTTGGGCAGTAGCAATGGCTACCACATCCCATTCGTGGCGTCTTTCGGCGAGTATTTCAAGGCAGAGTGTAACCGCTGCGATGGATGCCCGATTATCCAGGGCTTTAGCCGTGACTCTACCATTCAGTAGCATTCGTAAAGGTTGGCGAAAAGAAATGAAATCTCCAACCGCCGCTATTTTATTGAGCTCTTCAAAAGACATACCAGGATCAATGATCAACTCATCAAAGCCATAGGATTTTTTGCGCTTAGACTCAGGAAGCATGCTGGTAGGTAGAGCGCCAATGATGCCGGTGAGATCATCACCGGAAGAGCTATGAACAGTGACAGTTTGTCCAAATAGCTGGCGTTTGTCGACACCACCAATATTTGTGGCCCGAATAAAGCCTCCATTCTGCATATCATCGCCTGTCGAGATGATTTCCTTAACCATCAGTGCAATCTCATCCATATGGGCGGCGAATAATATCCGCGGTCGAGGTTCGCTCCCCTGACCATATTTCACTGAAACCAAGCTGCCTATACGATCAACATTCAATTCGTCGACATACGGTTTCCACCATCTGCTTATTACACTAGCAATCTCGGTTTCAGAACCTGACGGTCCAGCAGTTTCTGTTAGCTCTCTCAAAAGTTCAAGCATATCCATGGTTCATTTCACACTTTTTGGGAAATCTATTCCGGCTGGGTTTCTACAGGAGTCTCAGTAGGCGTGGCTGTGGCAGTAAAAGCCGGCTCAATCGTCGGTGTCGAAGTTGCCTGCGGAGTGAAGGTAGCTGTTAATGTTGGCGAACTGGTTGGTGTACTCGTTGGTGCCCGAGTAGCCGTCGAGGTGAATGTCGGTTGAGGTGTGGCAGTCGGTGCGGAGGTAGGCATCTCAGTCGGCGTTGGAGTTGGCGTCTCAGTTGGGGTTGCCGTCGGCGTGGTAGATGGTGTAAGGGTTGGTAATCGAGTCTCCGTAACTAATTGACTGGGAGTCGATGGTGAAGTGATCGTCGGCAAAATAATCGTATTGGTCGGTAGAGGGGTTCTGGTCGGCGTGAACGTTGCTTCAGTTCCTCCCACCGTTGGTAATGAGGTGACAGTTATAGGCTGTGCCGGCAACGTTGGGATAGCTCCTGGCGCCATCACGTAGGCGAAGATCCCAAAGCAATAGCATGGCAAAGTTAGCAAAATAATACCAATGAGAATTGCGTAGGTGTTGCGGCGCGAGTCCATGAAATAGCATTACTATCGGAAGGCCTAGTACTAGTTGACCAGAGCCAACCGAGATGATAATAAACATGGAGGTAAAAGACAAATCAGTTGGTGATTGCGATGCATGGTCACAGATGATATAATTTGCGAAGGTTACCATAAAGTTGTACGCCAATCAGGATAAGTTTACTTGAACCAGGCTGTGGTCTCAACCACCCGTCGTGCCGGTTATTTGAAAAGGGGTACCCATGGAGCTTGAATTCTGGGGTGCTATAAGCACGCCATATTTACTTCTCCCTGACCGTCCACTTGGCTTTGTCCTACTATCAGCCTACATTGTGCTGCTGGCATTATTTATTGTTCAACGCCGCCATGACTTTGGGCAGTTGAGCAGATCCAACTGGCTGTTGACCTTAGCGCTGACGATAATCTCAGTTGTCAGTAGCCAGCTTTTTTTGATCTACGTTTCGACGGAGAACCAGCTGCCTCCGCTATCAAGCGCAGAAAACCCCGTTGCCTATCTAGCCCCTTTTAGCTTTGCAGCATTTCTATTTGCCGGGGCAACGTTAAACCCATTGGCTGCTCTGATAGTCGGTTTCGCAGGCGGTCTCGGCCGAGCATTAGGGCAAACTCACCAGCTTACTGATCCTTTCAATTACGCTTTTGCAAGTGTCGTAGCCGCCTATCTATTGCAGCAACGTTACAGCGGGCGATTATATAATTGGCTTCGGAAACCAATTATTAGCGGCATATTCAGTGCCCTGGTCCTCTTGCCCCTTATCGGTCTTGGGACGCTTGTATATGCCGACGCCCGAGCCAGCAACCTAGAGGCTTTGGATCTCGCCCTATCTACCACGACCGCCAATATTGTTCCCTTGCTGCTTGCTGGTATCCTGGGCGGTCTTATTGTAAGCCTCATTTTGATCGGTCTTCCCCAGCTTCGCCCCAAAATAAAAACGGTTCCTTCCCCTTTATCGCTGAGTTTAAACACCAGATTGGTGGCAACATTCCTTCTATTCGCCGGTCTTATCAGCTTCATCTTGATCATTATCGGCTTTAACTTATCGGTCAATCTGGCCAGCGATTTAGTTGTCGAACAGATGGCCAGGGACGCTCAAGCCGTTTCATCCTCAATTCCAAACTTTCGTGCCCAGAGACAAAATCTGCTATTTCAAGCCAGTAAAGATGAACGCTTAAGGTCGGGGAATAGATTGGAGAGGACTCAGCTTCTAGAACAACTTTTCCATTCTGGGGCTTTTTTCCGCAGCCTAATCTTGGTCGATGATTCCAATAATATCTTGGCACATTACCCGGATGATGATGCATCCAGTGCTTTAACCAATCTTGAGGAACTGGCGGTCGAGGACACATTAGCAACAAGCGCCCCATCAATCAGTCCAGCCCAAGAGCTGGATGATGAACAATTCGTTCTTAGCTATGCCATTCCAGTCAACGATTTGGATGAAGAAACCACTACTACTTTAATTGGGCGCGTTCCTGGGATCTCACTTGATGAACTGGTAGTGGCCCTACAGGGAACTTTTGGCCAAGGTGAAGGTTTAATTACGGACGAGGAAAACCAAATAATCGGTCATCCCGATTCAAGAAATTGGTTGAGGACCTGGACTCCCCCAATTTCCGAGCAACGGCAGCTAGGAAAAGGAAATCAGCTCGCTGGAGAGGCTTATCTAGGGATATTGGGCAGCACCAACGCCCGCCAAATCATTTATTATCTCACAGGACCAGACCACCCTTGGCACGTCGCCATCAGTATGCCTTATGAAGTTGTCCTAGAACAAGCACTACAGATTGCTGCTCAAATAACTATGGTCTTACTCGGCGCCGTGGGTGTGTTTGTGGTTTTCTTATATTTCTTAGGACGCAGTATTACCAGACCCATAACAGATTTGGCCCATGCATCTCAAGAAATCGCCGGTGGAAGTCTAGAGACTCCAATCGATCCCCAGGGTGATGACGAGATTGGCAAGTTGGGTTTGGCATTTGGACAAATGCAATTATCCTTGAAGCGTCGGCTAGATGAACTCTCTCTGTTGCTAGACGTTAGCCAGGACGTCTCTAGTAGCATGGACATTAATAGAGGGATGCCCACGGTGTTAAAAGGAGCACTTCGCGGAACCGGCGCGGCCGGAGCACGAGTCGTCGTGATGAATCCAAGTGGACGCCAACCCCTTTCTTTTGGCGAAGGACCTGCCAATACAACTATGGCACATCATGATCGGCAAGTCATGAGCCTCATTCGTAACCAAAAAGAATTGATTCTTGGATCGCCAAATGAGGTGGTAGACATACTGAAGAACGGCGTCGCTCCAGAGAAATTGCCAAAAGCATTAGTCGCTTTTCCTTTGACCACCAATAATCGCTTCCAGGGTATTCTTTGGCTTACCTACCGCCAATCACATACTTTTGACCAGGTAGAGTTAAGCTTCTTACGAACGCTAACCAGTCAGGCCTCAGTTTTGGTAGAAAATGCCAGGCTCTATGCCACAGCCGAAGGCGGACGACGCCGCTTGGCAGCCGTCTTAGCAAGCACATCGGATGCCGTTATCGTCACCGATCAGACGGAACGCATCCTACTCATCAACCCGGCCATGGAAAAGTATTTTGGACTCAAAGCGACGGCAGCTATCGGCCGGCCGATCAAAGACATGATAAAGATGGAAGCACTCGTCACCGCCTTAACCAAGAGTTCAAACAGAACTCAAAACGTAGAAATACAAATCGATGACGGAAAGGTATTATATGCCAGCGCCTCCTCTATTTTTAATAATGATGGCCAGGCTATTGGGCGTGTCGCTGTCCTCCGGGATATCACCTATCTTAAAGAAATAGATGAAATGAAATCGGAGTTTGTGGCCACGGTTTCACATGATTTGAAAAGTCCATTAACCTTCATGCTAGGTTACGCGACGATGTTACCATTAGTTGGATCTATGGAGCCCAAACAAGAAGAATTTGTAGGAAAAATCGTTGGTGGTATCGAACAAATGGCGGATCTCGTTGATGGATTATTAGATTTGGGTCGGCTTGAAGCGGGTGTCGGGCTTGTACTCGGCAATCTTAGTATAAAAGAGACGATGGAAAGCGTTGTCCAAGAACACCAGCTATCCGCTTTGGAAAGCGGTCTAGATCTAAAAATCCAATGTGACAAAAATACGCCGCCGGTGAATGCTGATGCCTCTCTCATAAGGCAAGCGATCGCAAACTACGTGACTAATGCCATCAAGTATGCGCCGAATAGTGGTGAAGTTATATTGGCTGCCGCCCTCGAAGATAAGGAAGTCGTGATCAGCGTTCAGGATCATGGACCCGGTATCTCGGAAAAAGATCAGTTGCGCCTTTTCGAGAAATTCCACCGGATCAAGACCCGAGCAAATGAACGTACTAAGGGAACAGGACTGGGTTTAGCTTTAGTCAAGTCAATTGCAGAAAGACATGGTGGACGCGTCTGGTGCGAAAGTAAGTTGGCGGATGGGAGCACATTCTATCTATCGCTGCCGGTAAGCCAGGATTGAGAGCTAGCTCTAGTCTGCAATCTATCAAGAAATTCCTGTAACTCTGGGGGTAGTGGAACCGAAAAAGCCATTTCCTTATTGTCTGATGGCCGGCGAAAACCAAGTTCCGCCGCATGTAAAAAATGACGGTCCAGTTCTTTCATTTTCTTTCGACGGCCGTAGACCTTGTCGCCGACGATTGGATGACCGGCAAAGCCCAAGTGGACACGAATTTGATGTGTGCGTCCAGTTAATGGGTGACACTCCACCAAGGAATAATCCTCATAGATCGAGATTAATTTAATCTCAGTTTGCGCCTCGCGAGAACTTGCCGAAGACTCCGGAGCGATAACCGCCATCCGCTTCCTTTGTTTCGGATCGCGACCGATTGGCGCCTCGATTCTGAATTCTGCTACCGTTATTTGTCCATCAACGAGGGCCAGGTATGTTTTATCGATCGTTCGCTGTTGAAATTGTCGTTGCAGATAACGAAGGGCCATGTCATTCTTGGCTACCAGAATGAGGCCAGAGGTGTCTTTATCCAATCGGTGTACTACTCCTGGCCTTTTTTCGCCAGCGATTCCCGGTAAGTCCGGGCAATGCGCGAGGACGCCATTGATGAGCGTACCCCGCTCATGACCTGCCGATGGATGTACCACCATCCCGGCCGGCTTATTGAGCAGGATCAAATCACCATCTTCGTATATTATGTCAAGTTTAAGAGGTTCAGCAACAAGATCGACCAGCTTATTTTCGGGCATAAAAATGGTGTAATGCTCGCCCCCGGTCAAACGCTGGCTGGCTTTAGCCAACTGGCCATTTACCCTGACCTTCTTCTCCTTGATCAAGCGTTGGACTTGCGCTCTTGATAAATCAGGTACGGCAAACACTAAAGCCTTATCTAAGCGCTCCCCTGGTGAATCAAGGACCCCAACGAACTGGCGCTCACTCATTCCGAAGCAAGTTTTGGTCATCCGAATCATCAGCCCTGAGATTATCG
>JAHEJP010000096.1:4944-14858 GCA_024638855.1 Chloroflexota bacterium | reverse complement strand
CAGTGCGGCAAGACGCCGGCCGAGATAGTGTCGGTTTGGAAAGCCAAACTACCAGAGTTTATGCCAGATGACAGCCGTTTTTATCCTTCTCTCACCGGCGTGGCTCCGGGAGAAGTGTTGCTCATCAATGCTACGCTGCCCGGCCCGGGAGGCGGGATGGCCGTCTCTACGGGTGTGCTGATCCTGTATGCCGACGACGAGTCGTTTACGGTGATGACGCCGGAAGGGCATCCGGAATCCGGCTTCAATACTTTCAGTGTCTATGAGGAGGATGGGGCGACTTTTGCCCAGATTCAGTCGCTGGCCCGGGCCAATGATCCGGTCTATGAGATCGGGTTTCGTTTTTTGGGCGGTTCGGCCCAGCAAGAGCGGATCTGGCATCATGTTTTGGAGCATTTGTCCGCTCATTTTGGCGTGACCGGCCAGGTGCAAATGAACAAGACTTGCGTCGATTCAAATCTGCAATGGTCCGAGGCGAGAAATGTGTGGCAAAATGCGGTCATTCGGACCACGTTGAATGCGCCCGTTCGGTTTGCCCGCCGGGTTACGCGCGGCTAAAAAGGCGGGACCATCGGAGATGGTCAAAGCATTTGATCGGCGTTAAGCTTCGCATAGAATCATGTCATACGACGCTGTCATCATAGGCGCCGGGCCGAATGGCCTGGCCGCGGCCATCACGCTAGCCCAGGCCGGCCGCTCGGTGATCGTCTTTGAGGCCAAAGATACCGTCGGTGGGGGGATGCGCTCAGCCGAGGTGACTTTGCCAGGCTTTCTGCACGATATTTGCTCGGCTATCCATCCCCTGGGCAAAAGCTCACCTTTCTTCAGCCAATTACCGCTGGCGCAGCATGGCCTGGAATGGATCCAGCCAAAGTTGCCCTTGGCCCATCCCTTTGACGATGGCCAGGCGGCCATCCTGGACCGTTCCATCGAAACTACGGGTGCTTCTTTGGGCCAGGACGCAGGGGCCTATGAACGGATGATGGGCCCGCTGGTGGACGACTGGCCGAAGATAGCCGCCGGGATCCTGGGCCCGTTGCGGCCGCCGCGACACCCGCTGGCCCTGATGGGCTTCGGTTTGTTGGCCCTGCGTCCGGCCGAAAGGCTGGCCAAAAGCGCCTTCAAAGGCCAGCGGGGTAGGGGTTTCTTCGCTGGGCTGGCAGCCCACTCCATCATGTCCCTGGATAAACCCGCCACCTCCGCCTTCGGACTTACGCTGGGCATGCTAGGGCACGTCGTCGGCTGGCCTTTGCCGCGCGGAGGTTCTCAGCGCGTCGCCGACGCCTTGGCATGCTACCTGGAATCTCTGGGCGGGAAAATCGTGACCGGCCGGCTCATCCAATCGTTGGATGAGCTACCGCCGGCCGAAGTCGTCCTGTGTGACGTGACCCCAAGCCAGCTGTTGGCCCTGGCCGGCGATCGGTTGCCGGCCGGCTACCGGCGCAAGCTGGAAAGATATCGTTATGGACCGGGAGTCTACAAGATCGATTGGGCGCTGGACGGGCCCATTCCCTGGTTAGCCGAAGAATGCGCCCGGGCTGGCACTGTGCACGTGGGCGGGACCTTGGGGGAGATCGCTGCGGCGGAGAAGTTGGTCTGGCAGGGCAAGCACCCGGAGAAACCATTTGTGCTGGTTGCCCAGCAGAGCCTGTTTGACGATACGCGGGCCCCGACCGGCAAACACACAGCCTGGGCTTACTGCCATGTGCCCAACGGGTCCACGGTGGACATGAGCGGGGCGATCAGGGGCCAGATCGAACGCTTTGCGCCAGGTTTTCAGGAGTTGATCCTGGCCGAGACCAGCCTCACGGCCACGGCCATGGAACGGTATAATCCTAACTACGTGGGCGGAGATATCAATGGGGGGATTCAGGACTTGAGGCAGTTGTTCACCCGGCCGGTACCTCGGCTGGTCCCCTATTCAACGCCGGTGAAAGGGCTCTACATCTGCTCCTCCTCCACCCCGCCCGGCGGCGGCGTGCATGGCATGTGTGGCTACCATGCTGCCCGGGCCGCCCTAAAGGCGTTTTAGGCTAAATTCACGCTGTCTTCATGCTGGATGTACTTTATACTCAGGCTTAAGATAACAGAACATAAGTTCTATCAGTTTGTGTAGCCTATTGAGGAGTGGGCAAGTTCCCACTAATGGGTAAGATGCTACCGCTCGCCTGACCGACTATGCTCCAACAGATCCGACACTATTTTCGAAGACGAGAGGAATCCGCTCCGGCCGTGCGGCTGGACGGGGAATTGCTGTCGGCGCTGCAGCAACTAGCGGCCGACGAGGGCAAGAGCGTAGAAGAGATGGGTGGGGAGTTGCTGTGGCATGCCGTTAGTGAACGGTATGCGGCCGTGGAGAATATCCAGCCCTGGGACGAACTCACGCCCCGGGAGAAACAGGCCGCTGCCCTGGCTTGCCTGGGCTACACCAATCAAGAAATGGCCGAGCTGATGGTGATCTCGGCCAACACGGTCAAAACCCACATGCGACATGTGCAACGCAAATTCATGGTGAGCAACAAGAGCGAACTGCGGGCCGTGCTGGCCAATTGGGATTTTTCTGATTGGCTGGCCAGCCAGGAGCCCCGGCCAAACGCAGGGCCCGGAGAGTCCGGCGCCGCGGCGCCCTATGGAGTCAACGCCGCCTCACCCGGTGGGATTAGCACCTGATTCACCCCCAAGATCACCCGTAAAGAGGATTGCAACCCCGGTCGAAGTGCGGCTATGTTAGAGGCATGGATTCTCTGCCCGACGCCGTCGCCGGTAAGATGGGCCTTTTGATCGGGCCGCGCGCCGAACGGGAAGCGATGTTGAAGGTCGCTGCCCGGCTTGCCCTACGCGGCCCGGTCCACATCTTAGACGGCGGCAATAGCTTCGATGCATTCCAGGTGGCCCGCCACATTCGCCGGCAAACGCCGTTGCTGGATCAAGCGCTGGATCGCATCCAGGTGGCCCGGGCATTTACCTGTTACCAGGTGGTCACGCTATTCACGCAAACGCCTGCCAGCGACAGGCCCTATTTGGTCCTGGATATGTTAGCCACCTTCTATGATGAAAGTGTCTCGCTGGCGGAAAGCGAGCGTCTGCTAGGCATCGTGGTAGGACACCTGGGCCGGTTGAGCCACTTAGCACCTGTGTTGGTCAGCATTCGGCCGCCGCTGATGCCGGATCGAAGCGGGTTGGTGCGTATCCTTTGCCAGGCGGCCGACCAGCTTTATGCCGGGACGCAGCCGGACGTGCCCACGACGCCAACGCTTTTCAGCCAGTGATCCCTGGCAACGCCGGCAACGGGCCCGGAAACAGGTCTCGACTGTTCACATTTGAATTGACAAAAGGAGTATTTATGGGCCGGACTTTGCAGACGACTAACCAGATAATCTTGAATGAGCAGAGCGCTTTTGGCGGATTCCGGCGAGCCTTGCGCCGCGACGACCAGCGCCATTTCGACACCCTGTTCGCCAGCGCCCGCAAGCATACGGCCGCCATCAGCCTGGCCAAACATGCATTGCCGTTTGAGTCGATCTTGTTGGCTATGTTGGTCGAGCAGGCCAAGGAGATAGAAGCGCTGCAACGACAGTTGAATGGATGAGCGCCAGGGATGGTTGTTGGATCTCTATGCCGGCGAAAAGGACGGCCTGGTTCTATGGTTATTAGACGAGGATGATCGGCGCCGCCGGTTGACCCAATCTTTTCCCATCACCTTCTATGTCGCTGGGCCATTCTCCCGGCTGCGGGAGTTATGGCGTTATCTCCAGGCCAACGAACTGCCGCTCAGGCTGGAGCGAGTTAACAGACAGGATCTGTTTTCGGGTCCTGTCGATGTGTTGGCCGTCACGGTCGCCAATCCGGCACAACAACCCCGGCTCTTTCGGCAAGTCATCGGGCGTTTCCCTGACCTGGACTATTTCGACGCCGATATTCCCATTACGGTTCGTTACGCTGCCCAACACCGGATATTTCCCTTGACCCATTGTCGCTACACGGCCGGTGCGAACGGGGTGATCCAGGCTATCGCCCCTTTGGATAGTCGCTGGGATATGGAGCAGGCGTTACCGCCGCTGCGGGTGTTAACTGTGGAGCCCGACGTGAATCCATTTCACAAGGAGCCATCTTACTTGTATCTACGTTGCGGCCGGGACCAAAGCCGCCTGGCGCTCAAACCGTTGCCCCGATTTCTGCTGTTGTTCAAAGCTGCCCTGAGACGACACGATCCCGATGTGATCATGAGTAACTGGGGCGATACCTGGCTGTTTCCAACCTTGCTCGAAGCCTGCCAGGAGATGGAGGGTCAAAGCTTCAACCCCAACCGCGACCAGGAGCGCGACGTGGTCCAGCGGCAGGAGAATAGCTACTATACTTACGGCCAGGTGGTCTACAGGGGCAGGCAAGTCCACCTCTACGGCCGCTGGCATATCGACCAGTGGAACGCCATGATGTACGGTCAATATGGGCTGGAGGGCGTGCTGGAGCAAGCCCGGGTCACCGGCCTGCCGGTCCAAGAGGTAGCTCGCAAGTCGCCGGGCGCAGGCATCACGGCCATGCAGATGCAGGTAGCCATTCACCAGGGGATCCTGGTGCCTTACCAGAAACAACAGGCCGAGCAATTCAAGACGGCGCGCGACCTGATCCGGGCCGACCGGGGTGGCCTGGTGTACCAACCTCTGGTGGGCCTGCATTCCGACGTGGCCGAGATCGACTTCGTCTCCATGTATCCCAGCATCATGGTCCACTTCAACATTTCCCCGGAATCGGTCGGGCAGGTGGGGCCAGAGAGCCACATAGTCCCTGAGATCGGTCTACCCGTTGACCAGACGCGGCCGGGCTTGGTGCCAAAGACGCTGGAACCGCTGCTGGCTAAGCGGATCACCATCAAAAAACGGCTGGCAACAATGGATCGCCGCGATTGTCGCTACAAGCCCCTCAAGGCAAGATCGGACGCTTTGAAATGGCTTCTGGTCGTTTGTTTTGGTTATCTGGGCTATAAAAATGCTCGTTTCGGCCGGATTGAATCCCATGAAGCCGTGACCGCCTACGGCCGGGAGGCGTTGCTGCAGGCCAAGGAAGTGGCCGAAGAGCTGGGCTTCACGGTCCTGCACATGTACGTTGACGGGCTGTGGGTCAAACGGCCGGGCAGGCGGCAAGCGGCCGACTTCCAACCGCTGCTGGACGAGATCGCCTGCCGAACCGGTTTACCCATCGCCCTGGAAGGGATCTATCGCTGGATTGCTTTCCTTCCCTCTCGCCTTGACAGCCGGGTTCCGGTACCCAATCGTTATTTTGGCGTTTTTGAAGATGGTCATCTCAAGGCGCGGGGCATTGAGCTACGGCGGCACGACACACCGGCTTTCATCGCCCAGGCACAATTGGCGGCGCTCAGACAGGCAGCGAGAGTGTCTATTGACCGATGGCCGGAAAGGATACTGCCGGCCATGATCGGCCCCTTCCGACGCAGCCTGGCCCATTTGCAGTCCGGCGAAATGGCCTTGGAACAACTGCTGGTTAACCAGCGACTAAGCCGGAACGTCGAGGAGTACCGGGTACCGTCGCCGGCGGCAAGAGCGGCCGCCCAACTCCAAGAGGCCGGCAAGCAAATTCGGCCCGGGCAGCGGGTGAGATTCATCTACACCTTGGGCGAACCGGGCGTCTGGGCCTGGGACCGGCCCGGCGCACTGCCGCTCTCAGGCGTGGATATCGGCCGCTATTCCGAATTATTGATCCGGGCGGCCGCGGTAATCCTGCAACCATTTGGTCTCAACGAACAGGCTACCCGAGAATGGATACTGGGCCATGCCAACCAGCAAGCCTTCAGATTTGTCGCCGAACAGCCAGTTGAACAGGTCCGATAGCGTTGATCATCAACGTGAAAAGAGGGAAGTGCTAACCGTCCTCTAGGATGCGCCAGCCATTGCTCTCAGCCAGGCGCCGGAGCGTGTCATCTGGGTACACGGCTACAGGATGGCGACAAAGTTCCAGCATATAGCGGTCTGGCTCGGTGTCACCGTAACCTGCGTAGATGTGGCCGTCCTGCAAGAAAGGGATCAGGGCCGTGGCTTTTCGTTGACCAATGTTGAATGGCGTCTCCAGCCGGCCCGTGAGCAGGCCATCTTCAAAGATGATGGGCGTGCCAATCGCTTCGACGCCCGGCAAGCGGGCGATCATGCTGGCGACATAGGGCTCAAACAGACCTGTAGCGACGATGACCCGGCGACCTTGCTCCTGGTGCTGGTTGATTTCCTCGACTACGATCTGGCGTCGCTGAGGCCAAAGCTCGTTCTCCACCGCCCATTCAGTCATTTCCTGGAATTGAGCCTGGCTGTAGCCGCGGAACAGCTGCAGCAACTCATGAATCCAACGATTCTTGAAATCGCGCATTCCTCGGCCTGTGGCCCGTCGCAAATAATATTCGGGCAGCCGGCGCATGACGAAGCGTTTGGCTTCTTTTTCTCTGCCTTGATTGATAAGATAGTCAGTCATGCCTCGCCAGGCCGATCCGGCCGTCAGGGTGCCTTCCAGATCGACGGCGACGACCGGCCGCTCGCCATCCGGCGGGCCGGTCAACAAATCGTGGGAATTCATCTTCACTTCACTTAATTGTTCGGGCAATAAAACATTGGCAGGGTTGGTGCGTGCCGGACCAACGCACTCATATAAGCCGGAAAAACAGCAGGAATAGTATCCAGTTGCGGATTAATTTGCTGATAATCACAAAAACGATAAAGAGCGTACGGTTAATTCCGGCCATGCCGGCGGTGACGGTGAGCAGGCTGCCGATGATCGGGATGGAAGCGACCAGCAGAGGCAGCGGGCCAAAACGTTTATAAGCTTTGAGCGCGCGCTCCCATGTTTCGGGCTTGATCCGTGGATAGAGAGCGACGATCGTTTCTTTGCCTCGCGCACCGGCATAATAGTTGGTCAGGCGAGCAAAAGCGCCCAGGCTGCTAATGACAAGGATAAACAACCAAATCTCGGGATCGGTCAGAACATCAATCATGATTTAAGTATCCTTTGTCAGCACGCCAAACCGCCTGCGTTCCAAACGATCGGACAAGATGCCTACGTAGCGGTTCAGCCAAGGCGCTCGCCAGATAGCCCGAACCACAAATAGCCAGACGATGGCGACGGCACCGACGATCGCATAACTCTGAATGTCCTGCAACGGCGCCAGCCTGAGCAATTCCTGGGTTAAGGGGATATAGGTGGCGGCAATGAATAGGATAAACAAAACGATGGCCATGTAGGTGTTGCGCCAGTCGCCGCTGAACACGTCTCCGCCAACCCAGAAACGGGTCGGCGGCTGGACAAAGATGATGAGCAACAAGCCGGTGGTGATCAAAACATGGGTCACGGCAAGCTGCGAATGGGCGACGTCAGCTAACCCTCGCCCAAAGATAAAGCTCACGGTCAGAGCAGCCAGGGCCATGGTGATGGCTCCAGGCACAAGGAAGTGTACCATTCGCGAGCGCATATATTGCCTTGGTATGGGGCCGGCCGAAGCCCAAAAAGTGAGGCCCAGAGAGGGGACGATGATCGTGAAGAAGGCGACGACGCCACCCTGCGTTGGGTGGTAGTAGAAAACCAGCTGGCCAGAAGCGACAAGGGTTAAGAGAAGGATCAATATGTAACCGATTTGGACCAGGTTGATCTTTAGGATATCCAGCATGCCGTTAACCAGCTGTTGGCCTCTTTCAAGCACCGTGGGCAGCACCTCCAAGGAATCATCCAGCAAGACGATGTCGGCCGTGCTCAAGGCAGCCTGGCTACTACTCTGTAGGGTGATGCTCAAATTGGCGCTGGTCATAGCCGGCACATCTTCGACGCCATCACCAACCATGGCCACGCGCTCTCCCCGGCGATGAAGGGCGCGAACGATCTCGCTTTTCTGGCGGAAGGTCAAGTGACCAAAGACGGTTGCCTCAGAAACGTTTTGATCGAACTGTTTCTCGTCCATTTGTGCCAGCTGGTATCCGGAGACAGTCAGGGCGTTTTTGGTACTTTCGAGCAATCCTAGCTGCCCGGCTGCCTCCGAGACCCGATCGAGATCGCCAGTTGACAAGATCTTTATCTTCACACCGGAATCAGTGAAGGCGCGTATCGCTTCTCTGGCTAGCGGTCTCAACTGTTCTTCGAAGCTCAAATAGCATAACGGTATCAGATTATCAGGTAAGCGGACAGCGCCCTCGGTATCAAGCAAAGGTTGGGCTTCGGGCGAATAAGCGAAAAGCAGCCGGGGGTGGCTATGTTCCTGCTCTTGGCCGTCGTCTTCCACCGGCCCAACATCCTCAGCGGATCGGGCCAGGCTGGCCAGGCGAGATCGCAATGACAGCAAAAAGTTGCTATCCGGACCATCGTTGTCCGGGGGTTGGTTCGTCTCTTTACTGGCATCCGGTTCTTCCTCTTGGGCTGGGTCAACGATCGCGTCGACGCTTGTTTCATCTTCGTCCTGCCTGAAAAGTCGCCTCAGGCTGTCCAAGATCTGGCTTGGCGCCGATTCCCCAGCTGGCCCGTCCTCAACGATCTCACTCTGCCGTGCTTCTTCATAGAGGTGCACTTCCATGGCCTGGGGTTCGCCAATGGCGAAAGTGCCCTGTAGGTCACTCTCGGCAAAGGTCACGGCTTGCCAGCCATAGGCCGACAAGAAGCCGGCCGCCTGCTCTGCCGGCCGGCGACCCCCATCGAAATTATCGCTGATGATCTGCATAAATAAGTTGTCGCTTTCAGTGCTATGAGCGAAATCACCCAAAATTTGCCGCACCTGACTCTCCGCCAGGGTTGGCAGACCATTGGCCGATGGGACCATCTCCAGTTTCACCTGGGCGCCGGTCAGCGCCCCGGTCCTACTGAAGCAAAGCACCGAGATTTGGGCTAACGACTCCACCGCCCGGGAATCGCGAACGACGGCGCCGATATCGCCCAGCCGGGCGCTGCCTATGGCATAGGTAGCCACGATCATGAAAAAGAGGCTGTTAGGGGCGATGCTAAAAAAGATAGAGGCCGTTTCCCTGTAATCGGCTTCAAACAGCCGCGACAATAATGGCGAACCAGACATGTCCAAGACGAGCAAGGCCAAGAAGAAGGCGATAAAACCGAGCATCAATCGCAAGACCCGGGCCATAATATTTTGCAGTGGCGTTAACTCGCTCTTGTCCTGGACCGGCGTCCAGCCCCGGTTCCCAATATCGTCTGGCAAATCCGTCACCCGGTAGACAGCCCGTCCCTGAGCATTATAGCTACCCGCCTTGATCGCTTCTCCAGCCTGCTTGAATTGGAAGCGACTTTCTCCTGCTTTTACCGTCGTCTCAAATACCCGAGGCCGGCCGCTCAGCAACTGCCCATCGGTTAAAAACTGATCGCCAGGCCCGACAACCAGCACGTCACCGACCACAATCTCGCCGGCGCCGATACTTCTGATCCGGCCTTCGCGAATAGCCGTGGGTAAGGGCTCGGCTCGATCTAACAACTTCTCCACTTTACCCGTGGCGTAAAGTTGTTGGCCGGCATTCATGACGATGTTCAAGATCAAGACGGCGACAGTCAATAGGGCGCTCAAGGCATCGCCCAGCAAGGTCTGGGCTATGGCCAGGCCCAACATGCCCAGGTTAAAGATGGAGAAGGTGCTGGAGCGCCAGATATCGCGCCGTACTTGCCGGCCCTTCTGCTTCTGTTCCTCCTCCGAATCGAGCTTTTGCCTGGCCTGGGCTTCGGCCTCGGTTAGTCCCTGGAATTGCTCCAAATCGGGCGCGCTTGAAGAGGGTTCAATACTCTGCCGGCTTTCGCGAAGTAGCCGGCGGCCAACAAGGCCCACTATGAGTCCGACCAGGAATAAGCCTAGCGCGATCCAGGGAATCCAGAGCCCTTGCCGTTGGGATTTTGAATTTTTCATAGGCTTCTAGTAGCGCTGAAAGGCCAAGAACAAT
>JAHEJP010000096.1:0-4844 GCA_024638855.1 Chloroflexota bacterium | reverse complement strand
AAGGCCCACTATGAGTCCGACCAGGAATAAGCCTAGCGCGATCCAGGGAATCCAGAGCCCTTGCCGTTGGGATTTTGAATTTTTCATAGGCTTCTAGTAGCGCTGAAAGGCCAAGAACAATTCGCAGTTATCGTCAGTTTCGGCGATTAGCCACCTAAAGGGTAACCTATTTGGCTTTTGGCTGCGCCAGTTATTCTAACCAACGCTCATAATCAATATGCGACGGCAGCCAACTCCAGCTACAGCTGGAAGAGCCGTTTCACGTAAATGTTACAGAACAGAGTGACCTGCTTAAACAATAACCACCTGGATAATAACCACAAAACCTACGATCAGACTTGCCAGCGCGATCAAAAGAAAGATCAACCTGATGCGCCGGCCGCTGCCCACCAACAACGCCCAAGCCACAGACGCCAGGCCGATGGCGAAGATGAATCCGGCCAACTCGTATATCCTGGCCTTATCGTCGGCCAAATTGCCCTGCTGCTCCAACTCTTCTACCTATTTCTATGAGGTCAAAGGCGTCGCCAAAGCGGGCTTCTCCATAGATTGCATCAAAGGGACCACTTGGCCGGCTGAGGCCTTCGCGCAAGGCTGCCGAAGCCCGAGCCAGATATACGGCCGCCTCTTCCAGGTCCTGACCGGCGAATTGACGATAACTGTCGTAGATGTACATGTCTTCCAGTATTTCGCTGTTGCCACTCTGGAAGCTGGCTGTGGCCAAGACCAAGGTTTTTTTAGGCCTCAAAATTGAGATCGTCACCTTCGATGCTGATCAGGGCGCTTTGGTAGGCGGCAAAAGCGGTGACGATGGTAAATAAAACAACCAAAGCACCTAAAAAGCCCTCGGAATCCAACCAGCTTTGCTTTTCTTCTGTCTCACTTGCCTTCATGCCTCATCTTGATACCAGATCCAGTTGGTTCTCAAAACCAACGGGGGTTTTTCAATTACCGGTTTGACGCCCTGAGCATGAGCAAGAACAGGTTAATATAGTCCAGGTAAAGCTTCAGCGCGCCGATGACCACCAGGCCGCCCCGGGCCGGATGGCTGCCGATTTGCTGACCGATTTTTTTGAGCTGCTGGGTGTCCCAGGCGGTCAAACCCACGAAAATGGCGATGCCGATATAGTTGAGGGCCCAACCGAAGTTTGACCATGGAAAGATCCAGTTCAGGAACCAGGCCAGGGCCCAGCCGGTCAATAACATGAAAAGAAAGTTGCCCGCACCACTCATGTCCCTTTTCAAGAGCAAGCCAACCAGGCCGCTGATAAGAAAGGTGCCAGAAGTCAGAAAGAAGACCGAAGCGATCTGCTCCTGGGCATAGATCAGGAAGATAGAAGAAATGGAGACGCCGACTAGTGCTGCGTAAAACAGAAAAATGAGCGCCGCCGCACCTGGGGACAGGCTCATGATTCTGGCTGCTAGAAATGCGACGACCATAATCTGGAGGAGGAACAGGCCCCAGCCCAGCCAGCCGTTAGTGAACAGGGCATACTGAAACCTGAGACTTTCGCTCACCCAAAGCGATACAATGCCCGTCACAGCCAGGCCAACGAACATCAATAAGTAAACCTGGGCCAGAAAGGTGTTGATCTTAGTTTCGCTCACAGGTGCTGTTGCAGTTGCTTGTGCCATAATTAGTTCTCCTTAACAGTAAATTCGGACCCCGTAAGCGGCCCAACTAATTGGGCCACTTACGGGAAATGCAATACCTTATTCTTGAGTCGTCGGTGAAAAACGAGCCTGGTATATCGGGTAATATTGGTCAAATAACAATACGATCAAGGTCAAGAGCAGGACGAAGAAGAGCGTAGTACCCAAGTTGATCGAACCGCCGCGACTGGGCAGCAGAAAACTATACAACAAAACCAGGCCAAAGTTAACCGCAGCCATGGCCAGAAATTGGGTCAGGGCATGGCGCCACTCGGTCCCACGCCGTGCCAGCCAATGGCTGATCACCGTGTTGAGGATAATGACGAAGGCCACGGCCACGGCGATTTCCAGGTTACTGGCCTGGACATCGGGCAATATCTGGGCGAAGATGATGCTCACCAGGCCAACCAAGATGATTTTCTCGACTAAGGCGCTGTTGAAGAAGCGATCGGAAGCTCCCTTGATGGTACCTGTTTCCACATAACCCGTATCCTCACCCTGATGAGAGTCGGCTTCAAAGGACAGATCCCAATCTTTGGGTGGTAATTTCTTCAGCAGCCAGCGGACCAGGATCACGATCAATACGGCCACGATGACCAGGGCCGGGATTATCCAGATATTAGCGGCCAGGATGTCGGCCCACGGCGTATCGGCCGGCACGCCGAAGATAGTTTCCTTGATGAAGTCGGTCATATCCAATTGGAAGATGTGGATCCACAACTCCTGCGGGATCTTGATGAAGATCCAGATGGCGGCCGCCCAAAGGAAGGTCGCTCGCTTCGTCAGCCGCACAGGGTCCCAGCGCAGGCGGACGATCTCGTAAAAGATGAAGAAATACTCAAATACGTTGGGAAAGATCAACAGCAGCCATCGTGGTCCTGTACCCACATAGGTGAGCTCGAACAGGGTCACTCCGAACAGCCTGTAGTACCACAGGAAACGGCTGACCTGGAAGGCGTAGAGATTGGTCCAGTTGCGCAGGGTAGCGATATAGGCGAGGGTCAGGTAATAAATATCCAGCGCCTTGTCGTAACCCTGGTAGCCATCCAGATTCAAATTCGTGAACGTCTGGAAGATGGTCTGGTCGATGGCATCGATGACGAGCGCCGCCAGGATAGCGGGCAGCGGAAAACGCGGGATCAGCAAGGGCACCAACAAGCGGGTCAAGACGACGAGCCAGAATACGATAAGGTCCGTGGTTTCAGTCACAACAATAATTTCCCTCCTAATGGTGGTTCATTCGCTAAACTCTTCTAGCAAAACAGATGTTGTTTGCTCGAGTATTTGGTGAATCAATTTGCTAGATGGACTTAGAAAACAAGCCCTTTAGCGACCGAAATCAGCGCTATTTTTACCCATACTGCAGAAAAAGGCACATCTCGCCTATCACTCATCTATTCAGAAAATTTCCTGCCAATCATTCTTCATACCTATCACCGTCCAGCCACGCTCTCTGGCCAGCGAGAACACCTTCTTGGCAGACGGGCCTTCGTAAGCATATTCGCGCCCGGCGTCATCGTGGTGCAGGACCAGTTGCAGTGACCGGTGCTCGCTCGTTTCGCTATACCGTAACATTTCAATATCTCCATCCGCGTTGCCGGCAGCCAAGATCGGCTTGCGGCCGATATGGAGCTCGATGTTGACCGGTTTGCCTGGCCCGTCGTCAATAGGCTCAATCAGGCCCGGCTTGCGGTACAGTACGAGATCATCATCGCTCATGCGAATTTCGAAAGTGATGTTGCTGCCAATGACCCGTTCGCGGGGCACGCCGTAAATCTCTTCCGCCACAGTGCGGACAAAGCTCATGCCCCCGGCCGAGGCGATGAACACTTTGAATCCGTTGTGGTCCAGATAATGCAGTAACTCGACCATCGGTTTGTAGACAAGTTGCTTGAGGGGCAGGCCAAAGCGCAGATGTTGGGTCTCGTTCATGAAGGCCAGTGCCAGCCCCTCAAACTCAGCCTGGGTCATCCCAGCGTGGGTGCTAAAAACTATCTGCATGAGCGCCCCCACATCGTCGGGGTACAAGTCAGCGAAAAAACTCAAGTCACCTTGAACTGCTGCCCTGTATTCTGGCTGTTCCAGCAAGCTGGGTTCGACTGCAGCCATTTCTTTCAGTCGCTCGATAGCGAAAAGGAATTGAAAGTAGGTTGGCTTCTCGCACCAAAGCGTGCCGTCATTATCGAAGGTGGCGATGCGCTCGGCCGGTGTCACATAATTTGAACTGTTCTCATCGGTCACTGAAGTTACAAAATCCAGGATCGCCTGTTTTGTGGGCGTGTCATGCCAGGAGGGCAATGGTTCGGTCATAAAACAATTCTCGCTATTAAGAGGTTGACCAGATCAATTTCGAATTTCTGGTCATTTAGGATATAAAACAGCAATCGCCAAGGAGATTGTCATGCAATTCGTTACCGATAGCGGCACAGATTTGATCTTATCAGCGGCGCAGTTAGCCGAACTGAACATCCATATTGTCCCACTTACTGTTACCCTGGACGAAAAATCATACCGGGAAGGTTTGGATATCCAACCAGAGGATTTCTACCGTCTCTTAGAAGCCTCGGACAGTTTGCCGCTCACCTCCCAACCTGCGGCCGGAGAGTTGGCCGAAAAATACCGGCAATTGGCGGTAAACGATCCCGACATCATGTCAATTCATATCTCTTCCGGTTTAAGCGGTACCATTAACGCCGCTCGCCTGGCGGCCGAAATGGTTCCTGAAGTTAACGTCAGCGTCGTCGATAGCAAAACCTTGTCGGCCGCGGCCGGCTGGCAGGTAGAGATGGCCGCCAGAGCAGCCCAGGCCGGATGGTCGAAAGATCGAATCATGTCCATGCTGGATGGCATCAGCGCAGCCAGTGATAGTCTCTATACTTTAAAAGAGCTGAAATACCTCATTCATGGCGGCCGCATCGGCCACATGAAAGGGCTCATCGCTTCGGTATTAAACATCAAGCCCATCATCGGCGTTGAAAAGTTGACCGGAACTTACGAACAGCTTGGTCAGGTTCGAACCTTCAAACGCGCCACGGTTGGCATTGTAGACCAGATGGCCAAACAATACGCTCCTGGCAGCGCCCTACGCGTCCAGGTGATGCACGCTTACAACCCTGAAGGGGCGGACAACCTGCACCAGTATGTAGACCAGCGCTTCGACTGCAGCTGGCTGCCAACCCGGACCATTTCCC
>JAHEJP010000449.1 GCA_024638855.1 Chloroflexota bacterium | reverse complement strand
TCCCCAAGACCGGAAAGAAGTTTGCGTTCCATGTTCAGCTTGGCTACGCTGGTTTCACGCTTTGGGAAGCGAAATAACCATCCTGCATCAACCTCAAAGACCTGAAAATCCCACCCCTCACCCAACAGCTCCATATGTGCGCCGCAGAACTCCGGAAAGGCAGCAATAATGATAGCTCTCGCCCTCTTTGCAGTCAGACTATCTTCTCTGTAGATCGGTACACTCTCCTTGGCGGCTAACGGTCTTGAGCTGAGCGGCGGACGGGCGTTTGATGGAACCAATTTCGGGACTTGAGATCACTTTCGGGCCGCCGCGTACCCTCGGGTGGGCGTTAGCCCCGCCCGTCCGCTCCACGCGGGGTTAGGCTGATATGCTTTCTTTAATCTGCAAATACAACGCTTTCTTTTGGTTTTCACGCATTTGGAAGCTTATACATACTAACGCATCATAAGAGGCAGAAACACACGATACCCAATCATCCGTCCAACGATATCAACTCCACCAGCACTGCCACAAGAATCTTGCCAACTACCTAGGGCGGTTGATATCCCCACGGCAATATCTGGTTGCCCCCTGTCACAAACCGTTGAAATGCTACCATATTTGGTTAAATCAAACTCGGGGTTTGTAGAGCCAGTGTTGCTAACTTGCATCCCGAATATATCGGTGTTTCCACTTGGCCCTTGTACCCAAGAGACGAGATAACCACCCCATGTTTCATTTTCGCTAATAGTTGGATCAAACTCACGCTGCCCGGAGGTTTGAGCAATATTAACGAGCAATACTGGTTGACCTTGCTGGTTAACCATATACCCGCGCACATCACCTGCCGTATCGTTCCATTTGTCGTTAAATACAACAAGGTAAGGCGTCGTTTGATTTAGGCGATACGCCGCTACAGAAGGGTTGTACTGGTCGTTTCCGGAACTATCGATAGAGGCTTCCGCTAAAAGGACACCATTAGCTGTGATCCGCCGTCCGAACACATCGTAATTCCCTCCCCCACCAGGCTGGCGGGTAAAGACCACCAAAAATTCGTTCATATTTAAATTATAGGCAATATCGGGATCTATATTGTAATCACTGTTTTGGGCGATGGGAAGACGGCTAGCAATTGTTTCACCTCCAGCATCTCCGCCACCCGCAGTGCCCGCTACGCGTTGCCCTTCAACTCTGTTGATCGTAGTAGGTGGAGGCGGGATGTTTTCCCAAACAACAAGAAACTCATCGTAATTGGGATGTGTGTTATAGGCAACCGCGGGGCTGTGTTCCGTTTCATTGAGGTTGAAGGCGATGGGAAATTCAGAGCCAAGCGGCCCGGTGAAATCTACTCGGCGCGCATAAACATCATAATCGGTAGATACCCATTTATCGTATACGATCAGGTAAGTGTTATTTTTGGGATTGAAGGCAAACTCTGGTGAATTGCCTTCGGCTACAAAAAACCAGCTTAATAATTTACCCTGGTCAGAAATACGCTGCGCGTAAATATCGTCAGTCACGGACCTTACATTTTGCCACACCACAAGATACTCTCTGCGTAATGGATCATAAGCCACTGCTGGTTTGACTTCGTCGATTGTTGCTGGGCTGATTGTGAATGGGTAGCCAATAACCGGATCGCTGGTTGTTGTGGAGGGCTTAGAATTCAAGATGCCTTGTGCCGAAGATCCAGCACCCAAAACAACGATAATCAGCATCATGCCAGCAAGCAGCCACAATGGTAGACGCATGATACATCCTCCCTAACGCCAAGAACAATCCAGCATGAACTCTATCCGGTACGCGCAAAAAACCCTGATTGACCCTGATTACAGCTTAATGCTAAAGCGCTTCTGAATCAAGTGACGAATGTCACAAATGACGAATGTCATAAATCGCAGCCGAATCGTTGATTACTCATAATATCTAGGTGTGTCCCGAGAGAGTTGATCGCCGCTAATAAATCAAAATCTTCGACCAGCTTAGAACTCTTTCTTGACCGATACAGGTTGTAATCATCCGTGACATTTATGCACAACGCGGTATAAATAATGTGCATCAGTCACTAGGAGGATTAGGTTGGGATGATTGGAACGTGCCATGGGTAACAGGATCTGACCGAACAAGAAATTCGGAGCCAATTCATTCGGCCGGCCATCACCGAAGCTGGCTGGACTGACCCTATGATCTGCGAGGATTATCACTACACCGCCAGCCCTGAGCCAAGGTAGATACTAAAATTACGTAGTGAAAAGTAGCAATAAGAACAAAACGGCCGGACCCTGGGCGAATGGCTCTCAAGAGCTTGTCGCCATAGCCCGGCCGCTTCTAATGAACCGAAGTTGAAAAGCTATTTTGCAATGACTTAGACGGCTCCCACCTTTTCGATAGCCCAGCGAAATCTACACTCTTATATTTGATCGAAAAAACCTTGTTGCCTTAAGGCTGATTTCACGGCAACTGTCACTACCTATTACACTCAACCCATGGGGATTCCTATCACTTAGAAAACTCCGCCATTTTGAAACCTGCATTGTGTACCGTGTATTGAGGGCTTATAGGGTCAGGGTGCAGTTTCTTCCAGGCTAGTTTTAAATTCTTGCAAATTCTGTTGGTGGGCTTTTTTGATGCGACCCATCATGAAACCGGCTAGAAGTCGGGCAATACCCGGTGGATCTTCCATTTCGATGCGTTCTGTAACCGTGGTCGCCCCATTGTGTTCGGCGAAGCTACGGCGAGCTGTGTAGGTCAGCAGTCGACCGGTGGTTTGTATAGTGACATGCTCCTCTGGTTCGAGGGCGACTACCTTATAGATGATGCGCCGGCGTTCGCTATCACTGTCAACCCTCTGAACGCTGAAGGTGGAGCCAATCTCGATAGGGCCATCAGGGCCACTGACCTGGCTATCATTTTTTCCAATCCAGGTCGAAAAATGGGCGGGATTGGTGGCGTAGCTGTACACATCGGCGGCTGGACGATGGATTACCTGTGACATCTCTTCGCTTCGCATTATTCTCTCCTCAGATATGTTATTTCCTTAGTATCCTCTCGAAAGGTCAAATATCAGGCACGGGCAATTCCCTTTCGTCACAGTCCTAGCTATAAATATCGTTATCTGAGCGGTAGGACCATTCATTGGTTGCCTGGATACAGCCATTAAGCCGGTGTGATCAATGACGGATGTCAGTTGTTTGAGAAGCCGAATTAGCTGGCTAACTTGGTAGTTAGGTCGTCATCTCGAATATGGACAGGATGTTGCCTTCGGGATCCTTGAACCAGGCTGATCTGTAACCGGCATCAGCGGTGGCCACGCCACGCTCGTCAAAAGTTGCGCCGGGCATCTCCGGGTAAACCTCGAAGGCAACGCCCCGGCTAAGTAAATCCTTGGCTACGGCGTCAAAGTCAGCAACCATCCAACTAGCGGCCGTATGGTCTGCCTGGGTAGGGGTTGGACGAGCATAAACGACCAGGAAAGTGCCCCCACTGCAAGCGTACATCGCGGCTTCGGCGGCAGCCGCTTCAGCAGCTTCGCCCGATAAGCCTGGGAACTGGACTTCAGTCAGTCCCAGAGTTTCCCCATAAAATTTGCGCGCGGCGACGAGGTCGACACAGGGCAAGGTGGCGTTGACTGGCGAATTTCCTAACATGATTTACCTCCATGTTGTTCTGGGATCTGAGGGTGGTAGGATCTTGTCGTGGACGTTGAATCGTACCCGTTGATCGTTTAAGGGTTGCCAGTAAGATACCCTAGAACGGCCGGTCTGGTCAAGATTTTAGTGCAATTGGATCGAACTGGCAGAGATAAGGCCGGGTTGATGCAAGCGGTGGGATTTTTTCAAGATGCTGACGAGACACAATTTGCGGTCCATGAGGAAGTCACCGGCCAGGACAAAAGTCATCGCCAGCAAGCCCACACTTCAAAGATAATTCTAGAACACAAAACGGCCGGACCCTGGGCGAATGGCTCTCAAGAGCTTCTCGCCTTAGCCCGGCCG
>JAHEJP010000448.1 GCA_024638855.1 Chloroflexota bacterium | reverse complement strand
CTCTGTACTTCGACTTCTAGGCCGGCGTTGATGAATCTATCTACCCAAGTTTCAGGCGAATCAGTGTGAGCGTGTCTCGAGATCCGGTTGAAAAGACGTCGGTAGAAATTTGCCGGACCCGTTAAACCAAATTTTTCAAGAAGAGTGCTACCGCCGAGGTCGGCGGTGAAATTATCCGTCGGCATAGTAACAACCAGTTTCCCACCAGGTTTCAGCACACGCGCTACATCTTGAAGCACTGGATCGATCCCAAAAATATGTTCCAGAACCGAATTACTGATGATTGATCCAAAATAGTTGCTAGGGAAGGGCAACTGCTGCCCGAGACCTTGAATAACGAATTTATAAGCCCCTACAGATTTGGCTTTTTGAAGAGGATTCCACCATGGATCATAGCCAACCGTCAGGGATTGATCAAAAGTGAGGAAGGCAAAACTGCCGTCACCACAACCCAGGTCAAGTATAGGTTCCCCTAGTTCTAAGTTTTTATAAAAGCGTGCCTCAACAGACCGTAGCAGTGCTCGGAACGCAGGTAATGTTTTTAGATGACGCCAGAACAGATCATCCCTGGCTTCTTCTGATAGTTCATTCATACTTCTTGAACCAGCGCCGAGGGAGTCTACAGAGTTCCTGACTGGCTATGAGTTCCTTAGGCTTTCGTACTAGCGCCATCTCTCATTTTGCGAAGCAGGCTATAGGCTGGCGGTTCTTTCGTCCCAATCTCCTTTTTGCCTTGGAGAAGGTTTTCATAGAGGCTGATATATTCGTTTGCCGTTTCTTCTGGATTAAATGTGGCAGAAATCACCTCAGGCGAACGGATATAGCGCTCGCGATTCTCAAGAACCTTGATGATTGCCGTTGCTAGTGCTTTTGGGTCACCTATTGGCGTGATTTCGCCCATGCCTGTCATTCGCACGGGTTGCCGGACGCCCGGTAGATCAGAGGCGATGGTAGGAACACCATTTATCATCGCTTCGATCTGTACCAAGCCAAAGGTTTCAGTATTATTCAGGCTACACATGACGAGGCAATCCAAGTTCCGATAGAATGCGCTCAATTCACTACCCCCTAAAGCACCCAACAGTACGTAATGACGACCTTGTTTATTTATAAGGGGGACTATCTTTGCGCCATAGGATGATTCACCTATGGCGTCTGGATTTGCGTGCAAAACGCAGGATTCAGGGTAATTGTCGATGATGGCAGGCAACGCTTCCAATAAGACTTCAATACCTTTTTCAGCTGCTATTCGGGCTGAGATACCGATCACGCGTTTGCCGTCCAAGTTGTATTTTTGCCGGAAAATGGCGACTTGTTCTTCGCTTACTGGAGTTAATTCCACTGGCGGTGGTATCACATGCAACTTTTTACCGAGATATTTAGACAGATACGGGCTGTGACTACCAAAATCATAGGTGTAAGTTACGACGGCATCCGCCATATTTCCGGCTAACCGGTTCATGACATGGACGACATTGTTGACAATACGATTGAAACTGCCATCTGGTAAATGCAGGTCTGAATGGTAAGTTAAAATAACTGGTTTTTTATATAACCGGCCGCGCAGGGCCACACCTGGTGCATCAAATTGGGGCAAATGCAGATGGACGATGTCTGCATCTCGAACCATCTTCCAGGCAAGGGGACCAAAACCTGGCATTATGACACCTTTGCTGATTCTGAAAGCAACGGGCACGCGGGTGATAGTTACACCATGTACTTTTTCAAAGAGAGCCAGTTCTTTAGAGTACTGAGAGGTCATAACATTTACGTGATGACCCTTTTGCGCAAGGGCTTTGCTCAACCGCTCCACATAGATGGTGAGGCCACTAATATGAGGGCGATAATAGGTTAATACCTGCAAAATCTTCATAGAAGCAACTAAAACAAATTGGCTGAATTTGGTCGTTAAACTGTCATAAATATCGCTCTGGAAAATTAACCCGATCCAGAGCCAACAATTGACTTGGTCGAGGCGATAACACTACCAAAGGTCTCGCCAGTTCTAGATATACCGATGATCCCTAGCAATCCTATAACAACGTAGTTAACAGCATGATAGAGCAGCGCGAAAGATGCGGCTTGAGGTTCTGGCATTCCCAAAATGCTGGCGATAGCAAATGTTACACTGGCTTCGAATACCCCGATTTGACCAGGTGATGAAGGAGCAGTAACGCTGAGCGCCGCAATACACACCACAAGGGCGGCTTCGACCAAGCTTGGTGTTAAGTTTACAGCCAGCATACCCATATAATATCCCAAGATTATCGGTACCCAGACGACAACGCTAAGCACCAACAAGATCAATGCATCACTCAGGTTCGTGAAAACTCCAAGGCCCTTAAGCATATCGTCTAATCGTCTCAGCCAGGAATCCGTGTTAATAAATCGAATGCGTTTTGCAAAGTTTTCGGCGATTTTCAGGGCTGTTTGCCGGCGATTGGCCGCGCCTACTATTATCAATGCGGCGATTATGGCCAAAGCTCCGGTTATTGAGGCGATCGATTTAACAGTCTGTGGCACGTGGTCAACGGCGGCAATGGTGAATGGGAATAGAACGATGATAAAAAGCAGATCAAAAACCCTCTCAACCACCATTGTCGAGATGCCAAGTGAGATAGTGATCGGCGGAATATTTCCTATAAGGACCGCTCTGGCCACGTCTCCAAGTCTGAAAGGCAAGATATTAGTCAGCATGTAGCCTATATTCTGAACATGGAAAACGTTACTGTAGTTGATGACGTTTTTGCCGAAACCTCTATTAATCATGTAGCGCCATCGAACAGCGCGCAAAATCATGAAAAGAAGCAGGGACAGTGCTGTGAGCAGCCAAAATTCGTAACGAGAGTTTCCTATTGCACTCAGAATGTCTGCGGGCTTAATGAACACAAATAGTGCCGCCAGGCATGCTACGCTGACGGCAATACCTATCCAAAACTGAATTCGTTTGTTCGCAGCCGATTGGTTCATTGGAGGCAGAATTATAGCAACAATGGCAAAATCATCGTAGCCGACGTATCATATTTTTGCCATAGGCTTGGATTAACTGGCGGCCGATTCCAATGAAGCGAGGTCAACGGAGAATATAACGATGCTACGAGCAGGGATAAATGTTGTAGGCTGGTCTAAATCTCAGGCACCCAACCGAATAACAATCGGCGCTCACTTAGATTCAGAAGGATTAGATTACTATCAATGGTCTAGCGGGCCGGGCGATGTTTATAGCGCCCATTATCATAGTTATGACAAAATTATTTATGTCGTTGAAGGGACGATAACCTTTGGTATTCCAGAGGAGAATCGGACCATAGAACTGTCCGTTGGTGATCGGTTTGAACTCCCGGCCGGTGTTGTACACAGTGCAATTGTAGGATCTCGCGGTGTCGTTTGTTTTGAATCACATTTTTCGAAGGATTAGATAAAGTGAACTATATTAATCTGGGCAACTCTGGTTTGAAGGTATCTCGCCTTTGCTTGGGAACGTTGACGTTTGGAGATAAAAAGTGGCGTGATTATGTCTTAAACGAAGATGAGAGCCGCCCGATCATTCAAAGATCGCTGGAATTGGGCATTAATTTCTTCGATACGGCCGATATGTATTCGTTGGGCTTTAGTGAAGAAATATTGGGCCGAGCACTAAAAGATTTTGCACGCCGAGACGAAGTTATCATCGCCAGCAAGGTTTATTACCCAATGAGCGATGATGTCAATGATCGGGGTCTTTCTCGAAAGCATATCTTGAATTCTATAGATGGCTCGCTTCGGCGGTTAAATACTGACTACATCGACCTCTACCAGATTCACCGTTGGGATTACACGACGCCGATTGAAGAGACGATGGAAACGCTCAACGATTTGGTTAAGTCAGGCAAAGTACGCTATTTGGGAGCATCTAGCATGTTTGCCTGGCAATTGGCCAAGGCGCTTTGTTGCGCGGATCAGCACCATTGGACCCGCTTCATTTCTATGCAGAACCA
>JAHEJP010000447.1 GCA_024638855.1 Chloroflexota bacterium | reverse complement strand
TGTCGTGCTCATCGTCAACTCAGACATTCCTGGTAGTGAGGAGCACCGTGATGCGGCCGTGTTGCCGATGGACTTTGACATCACCGGGGCCAGCCAGGTTGAGTTGATGGGATCGCTCATCAATTACGAGGGCAAGATCGCTATCTTGAGCGCAACGGCTGACGCACCTGACCAGAACTACTGGATCGAGGGTATGGAAGAAGCGCTCCAGGATGAGAAATATGCCGGGATGGAACTGGTCGACATCGTTTATGGTGACGATGATCCTCAAAAGAGCCTGACTGAATGCGAGGGCTTGCTGGCCAACTATCCTGATCTACGAGGCATCATTTCGCCCACAACGGTTGGTGTAGCAGCTTCGGCGCAGTGCGTTGAATCGGCCGGCGTCTACCCGGGTGGAGAGAATGCAGTTGGTGACGGCCTTCAAGTAACAGGCCTGGGGACTCCCAACCAGATGCGTCGCTTCGTTGAGGACGGAATCGTCCAAGCATTCGCGCTGTGGAGCCCTTATGATGAGGGTTACCTGGCGACTTACCTGGGCGCTGATTTGTCCAGCGGTGAGGTTGAAGCTGCTGAAGGTAATTCCTTCGAGGTTCCCAACCTGGGCGAGCGGACTTTCCGCGAGCAAGCCGTGGTTATCACCGGTCCTCCGACAGTTTTCACCATCGACAATATCGGTGATTTTGACTTCTAAGATTCTATGAGTCCGGATGAGTAATCATATCCGGCTATTGAAGTTAATTTGAAGGAGCGACAGGCATAGTTTTTCGCCTGTCGCTCTTCCCTTTTACCAGCCGGGAATCTGGTATGATATAATCCCGGCACGGTTGCGGGGCGACAAGTTTTTTTGGTTGGCCATAGTCAGGCCAGCTGAAAACTAAGAGGGAAGGTGGATGAAGATGAAGCGAATACTGCTTTTGATTGCTTTGTTAACAATAGGCGCTTTAGCTGCTTGTGGGCGGGGAGAAGAAGGTTATGGGGCTGGGGGTGGGCAGTCTCTACGTGAAGGTTCGACCGCCCCATACCATTCCCCAATTGCCCAAGATGAAACTTACCAAACAGTTTTAGGACTCAACATCCTACTGTATCCTGCGCCAGTTGATGAGCCATCTTTTGATTCCTTTGGCGCGTCACACTGGGAATTGGACCCTTCAGAATTCACTCAGGCTATGTTGGATGCCTTCGATGGTGAACTCGGTGAAGAGGTTGTCTACGAAGCTGAAGTTGGAGCGCTGCAAGACCATCCATTTATTGCGCAGGTACAGGACGCCATTTATGAAGGCGAACCGGTCCAAGTTGGCTGGGTGTACAGTAATAATGGTGACCTGGAAATCATGCACAATAACGCCGTGTCTGTGACGCTGATTCCTGCGAATGATGTTGTCATTTTTGTCGGTGCAAGCAGTGATATTGACGAAGCGGCAGGTGCATTCGCCACGAAAGATGCCAGCGCTTATTACACGCCACATAACTCTGTCATAGAAGTTGGACCAGAGACTCTATATTCCTTTCCCGCGCGGGTGATCAAGGAGAGCGGTCAGTTGACAGCCATTATCGTGCCCGAAGGAGTTGAATTAGAGCAGGTTTCTCTGACGGGTAATACTGTCTCCATCGAGGCTGCTGATACATCTGCCCGTTATTAAGAGCTTAGCTTTCGAGCAGTCACGACGGGATTCACCTATCCTCATCTTTGATCTTCTTATTTCGTGTTTACACGGCCGATTATCCTTCCAACCGATCAGATTATTTGAGGCATACCGTTGACAACGGCAAGACGCAGAGCGTAAATAAATATGAGTGATATCAATATGAACAAAATTGATGATGCATATCAACTAGCAAGGGAACGCTACGCCGAAATGAGTGTGGACACTGAGGCGGCGCTAAAGAAATTGTCTACGATTCCTATTAGTTTGCATTGCTGGCAAGGGGATGATGTTGGTGGTTTTGAAGACCCCGATAGAGGCCTTAGTGGTGGCATCATGGCAACGGGTAACTATCCTGGCAAGGCCAGAACAGTTGCTGAATTGCGCCAGGATCTCGATATGGCTTACAGGCTCGTCCCAGGCGATCACCGTCTTAATTTACATGCCATTTACTTGGAATCCGATCGTCAGGTCGAAAGAGACGACATCGAAGCAAAACATTTTGCGGGCTGGGTAGATTGGGCAAAAGAAAACAATCATGGCATTGATTTCAACCCCACTTGCTTTTCTCACCCCCTTGCCGACGACGGTTTCACATTGTCACACCATGATGAAGGTGTACGCCAATTTTGGATTGAACATTGCATCGCCTGCCGCAAAATTGGTGAATATTTTGGACAGGAATTAGGCACGCCTGCCGTCACCAATATTTGGATTCCCGATGGATATAAGGACACCCCTGTAGATAGGCGTCTGCCGCGATATTGGTTGAACGATTCCTTGGATAAGATCTTTACCGAACCGGTCGATCGACAGTTCAATCTGGACGCCGTCGAAAGTAAACTTTTTGGCCTTGGCTCTGAGAGTTATGTGGTAGGTTCCCATGAATTCTACCTGGGCTACGCAGCCGCCAACCAGATACTCCTATGTCTGGATGCCGGGCACTACCATCCTACCGAAACGATAGCCGACAAGATTTCCTCCGTTTTGCTTTATGTGCCAGAGCTGTTACTACATGTGAGCAGGGGTGTACGCTGGGATAGTGATCATGTGGTAACATTGACCGATGAACTGCAGGCTATCACCCAAGAGATAATTCGAGGTGACTATCTCGACCGGGTTCATATTGGTCTGGACTTCTTTGACGCCAGCATCAACCGGGTAGCAGCCTGGACTATCGGAACACGTGCTACATTGCGTGCTCTGCTTATGGCGTTGCTTGAACCGATGGATCAGCTGCGTGCGGCCGAACAAAAAGGCGACTATACCACGCGACTTGCGCTTCTAGAGGAACTAAAAGGCATGCCATTTGGACCAATTTGGGACTATTACTGCTTACAGCAAGACGTTCCCGTGGGTGTTAACTACATCAGTGAGATTCGTACCTACGAACAGCAGGTATTGGCCCAAAGGGATTAAATGATTCAGGTGAAGCTATTTGGGAATTTGCGACAATACGCTGGCCAGGCTACGGTTGCGGCTTCCGGCGCCACGATCCAGGAGTTATTGCTAGACCTTTGCACAACTTTTCCGGCGCTGGGAAGCGCCATTTTCGACCAAGGCCAACTACAATCTTATGTACGGGTTATGATCAACGGTCGGGATATTGAATTGGCCGAAGGGTTGGATACACTTGTGAATGAAAGGGATCAAGTAGCGATATTTCCTCCGATAGCTGGCGGCTGACCAAACCGTCGTTGTTAAGTTTAATAAACTTTGACCAATAGACTTGCTTTCAAGAGAGAAGTTTCATTGTTACTTATCAATGATGCAAAAATAGGAACTAATATTAACTTAACATAATAATCGAGTAGACATTCTTAACGCAGCAACCTAGATAGAGGAAACCTCACGATTGCTGCGTAATCCAGGAGATAAATCAAGATGGAAGGCTGGGCCGGAAAGATTCTAGATATTGACTTAACCGATGGCGCGATAAATACTTTGCCCCTCGATATGGATATGGCGCGACTATTCCTGGGAGGCCGTGGCCTGGGTGGGCGATTGCTCTGGAACTTAGTAGGTCCAGAGATCAGTGCTTTGGACCCTGAAAATGTCCTCATATTTACGACAGGCCCGATCACTGCCAGCGGTTCGCAGACTAGCAATCGATTCAATGTGAGTACAAAAAGCCCACTAACAGGCACCCTTCTCCATGCTAATAGTGGTGGCTGGTGGGGAATGCAATTTAAGCGTACGGGCTATGATGCCCTTATCGTGCATGGAAAATCGGACAAACCAGTCATGATAACTATTACTCCCGATACTGTTAGCATCGAAGACGCTAGCCATCTTTGGGGCAAAACAGTTTTTGAAACGACTGATGCTTTGG
>JAHEJP010000095.1 GCA_024638855.1 Chloroflexota bacterium | reverse complement strand
TAATTAGAATTTCCAAACGACCAGAGCCATAAATACCGGATTAGTCGTCTGTATGCTTGACAACTATCTACGAGCGTCGGCTATAAAATCACCCACCTTCATCGAATATCGGCCTGATCCCTTGGTAGATACGAGGACCCGATATCGTCTTCAAAACGATTTCTGGATCTCGATCAACCCGGCTGGAGATTTCCATGGCCGACATGGGTTTATTGGCATTAGCCAGCAACAAATAGAATACGGCGTCTACTAGCGAAGAGTGCCTGACAAAATCATCTGGCAATTGGCTAAAATAAGTCTGCATCGCGTATTGAAAACTATCAACCTGCCTTACTTCTCCGGTTTCAGGATCGACCAGATCGACATACTCTACACCTTGTTCTAGCGCACTTTCATCACCAATTTCCAAGCGACTGAACAAATACGTTTTTAAATCCAAATCTGATTGTTCCCACCAACCAAAATCGATGTGAAACTTGGTGTCCAGGGTAGGGCGCTTCAATTGAGCAGCGCTGATTTTCGGCCGTGGTCGACTCACCTTTCTCCTCTCGTGTTAATTGAGACAGCTAAATTCGGACACTGGTTCACTGTTACCTAGCCCGACTTCTATCGTAATGCCAATAGTGGTCACCTACTGGTTGGAACGCGGGTTGTTTAATCAATTCGGCGAATAGTGGACCTGGTGGTATCCTGCGAAGCATGTTAAGTGCGCTATAAAGCGTTTTGGTATGAACCGTTTCTTGTGGATTCAACTTAGCCAGGGTAGGAAAGATACCGGTCATCAATGAATTAAGCGATCGTTGATCAGATTCGAAACGTCGGGCCAAAGCATCCACAGCCGCAACAAAGTCGGTGCCAACGATAAGAAGATCATCATAGCCACAACCAACGCTTCGTCGCTCCAACTCAAAGGCCAATTGATTATCGGCCACATTGGCCAATCGTATCCATTCACGCTTCGGCCGGCGTCGATCATAATCGATCAAAACGACACCCGTTTCCGGTCCAGGTTTCAAAGTAATGAAGCCGCCAACCGGGATCTTGTTTTGTTCGTACCACGACCCAAGGCCGAATATATAGCGATGTTCCTGAACCACCCAAGCGACTATTTCCTCGCTTGATTGCTCATCTACGAGCATAACCCGTTGTCTTGGCGAACTACCCGTTGGAAAAAACGGCCGGGTACGGGAGCTAAGAGGCAATGTCCCAGCCCATCGATGCGGGTAAGTCAGGGACAATATCGTCGGCTGTGCAGACTCGACTGGCTCTAAATCAGACCATTCATCGTCTAATTCCCGCTCTAAAAGAAGCAATTGCGGACTAAGAATGGCCCGATCATAGGATATTGGCCTGTAACGCAACCTTTCGGGCACTACCTGAACCGCATCCGGTTCCAGCCGGCCCAAGAACCAATTCACTTTTCCTGGCACGCCAACTTCATCAAATCTCTCGTCCTGGTTCAAGGCGTAGTTAAACGAGAAGAGGCGTACTTCAGGATCAAGGCCCTTATCCATATCCAGGTGTAAGACAATCTCCTCCGAGGTTAACGGCCCGCCCTCATTCACTTCCAGAACGGCTTCGGCCAGGTGCAGGTGACCAATATTAACTTCAGCCATCAAATCTTTGACGAACCACTTGTCTCTCAGGTGCACAAATTCATCTCGCGATTCCAAAGCAGAAGTCACTTTCTCCACCACAATCGAGCCATAATTCTCTTTAATCTCTTCCGGACTTACATCCTCTAAGGGGTCGAATTTATCACCATTGTCCATATTCAAGATGTGTTCACCAGGCAAATTTGAGGCAAATTCCCGCGATTTACCTTCGATCTCAACGGCAATCACATCGTATTGCCCATACTTTGGATCGAAGCCCTCGCGAATTGATTTTACCTGGCCCTGCGCATATCGAAGCGCTGGGAAGACCAGCTTAGCGCCTTTTTTATGGCTTTCCTTGGGCTGGTACACGGTGCGACCCTTCATCAGCTGCTTAATGCGATTTCGCTCCTCCGCCACGCGATGGGATATGATGACCAAGGCGATCTCACCGGTTGTTTGGGGACGCTCCACCTCAAGAAAGTGATTATACAATTGCTCGATATCTGACTTTGTTAAGACAAACTCGCTCGCCCAGTACGCATAAGTCTGGGTTTGAGGCTGATTCACTTCATTCTCCTCTGACACAAAAACAGGATCTGGGAATTAACAGGTTGGCTATCATTGCTGGCAGCGGCTCATTGATCAAAATAAAACTAATGAAAAAACCGTTGCACCTCAAAGGGAAACAGTTCTAAGAGATCTTTATCCATAAAGATAAGAACTGTTTCGCCCATTATCTTCTCCGTTGTCCTGCCAATTTATAATTTTTTTGCTGAAATTCTGTCAGAAACGCCATCCTGGAAAATTGATAATGGAGTCTGATACCGACCCGACATTATACCAAGTGGCTACAGTGCTGCCAAAATAGCGTAGCAACTACGATCCCTCAACCTCAGCATTCGCCGAAACGGCCAACAAGACCTGGCTCAACAAATCCTCCTCGGTCCACCGCCGGCCGTCGACCGGCACGTTTCTTACCCGAACATCCCAATGTAAGTGGGGGCCGCTAGACAAGCCAGTCGAGCCACCCTCGGCGATGATTTGTCCCGTTTCTAGTTGCTCATCCAGACTGACATGCACTTTTGAAAGATGATAGTAAGCGGACATCACTCCCAATCCGTGATCTACGATGAGGGTATTCCCATGCAGCGCCAGCGTATCGCTAAATACGACTGTTCCATCGGCCGGAGCGTGGATAGGTGTTCCGACTGGGCCGGCGAAGTCAATGCCGGTGTGAAATATCTCGATCGGTCCTTCATTGTAAGAGCGGGCATCACCATAACCGGCCGTGACAGGCGCATTGTTGACAGGATCTTGGAAGAGACCTTCCCATTGACGTTCACTGACCTGGGTGAAGAATGGAGCCATTATAGCCTCATCTTCAGCCCGTACTTCTGGCGCAAGCAAATAGCCTATCTCCTCCGGCACCGTGATATACTGGACGCCGTAATTACCCGGTACCAGGCGCACATCTTGCTCAAACGATGGCCAGGGCCGTTCGCCGCTGCCCGTCAACTCCAACGAGTAAAGGCCAGGTTCCATAAAAGCATCCAATCCAACCATGGCGATGTACCCATCTTGATGAGCTTGGAATAGCAATGCCTGACCGGCAAAGTTACCCTCGGGTTTCCCTGGCAAGGTACTCTCTACGTAGATGGCCACGGTATCACCTTGGGTAACCGGCGCCGGATACAGGCGTACTTGCCGCCAATATCCGGGCAGCGATTGGTAATTAAATTGGCCGGGTAGGCGCAGACGCTGGCCATGATAAAGATATGTTGGGAATGACAACTCATTTTCGGCGATGATCTCGGCCGGCGACAGATTGTATTCGGCCGCGATCGTTAACAGTGTGTCGCCCGGCCGGACAACATGGGCTGTACCTATGACAGGTTGGGCTTCTGTTGTCCCGGTCCGGCTAACGATCGATAACTCTTGACCGGCCGCCAAATAGCCTGGGTATAACAGCCGGTTCTGGTCAGCCAGGGTTTCCCAGGTTGTATTGTAGGCCATCGCCAAGTCTTGTAGCGTGTCTCCAACCTGCACCGTATGGATTGTGGCCACGACGTCACCGCCGCCACCGGGGATGATGAGTTCCTGCCCAATGTATAGCAGCGAGGGATCGTTGATTTCGTTGAGTTGTTCTAACACTTCGACGGTCGTCTCGTACAGTTGGGCGATGCTGAAAAGTGTTTCCCCTTCTTGAACGATATGGACGAGGGGTACATCCGATTCCACTAGATCCTGGCCAAGCGGTTCGGCCGTCGGTGTGGGCTCATTGCCCTGCGCAGAAACCACCTCCGGAATCAGTAGGGGAAAAGATAGTGAAATAAGCAAAATGCAGCTCACAAGCCGCAGACAATGACGCACAGTTAACCCCGAGTTAAGCAGCTCCCATATCGACTTTTCCGACCAATGGTAGTTCGGCAAAATTCAGATGATCGCCCACCTTGATATGGCGGACGATTTCTGGGTCCGCCTCAATGACATATCGTGCAGGCGCCTGAGGTAAATACGATGGTCGCCATGGTTTAGCAATGACCTTGTCGACGACCTGACCCTCCCCATTCAGCCAAACAACACCCAGATCGATGAAACAGAACAGCATGGTAATGCCTGAATTGACCCGACTATCGGCATTTTCGACCAGAACGAGCCCTTCACCTGGCGCCAATTGGCGTCGAAATGTAAAACCACGGGCTTTGGTGGCAAAGCTGTCACACCAACGCGCTTGTTCAACCAAGATCTGACCGCTTCCAGCATGAACCACCTGACGATATCTTTGATCACTCACGCGGGCGAGTATAATGACAAGGTGGTAGGGGGGCAAGGTAGCTCATCGATCAGTACTTCGGCTACGCCTGGCCTTGAGTGAATCATAAATCGCTTGAGCGGCCGGAAAATGAAATTCGGCCGGGTTCAACCAAAACTCTTGAAGATGCTGATTATTGGTTTGCTCCTCGTACACGAAAGCCTGTAAATAAAGGTCGATCTTGTCCGCATCATGGACCAGTCGCGCTTCAGCCGAACCACCTTTCTGGTACTCTTCCCAAATGACCATCAGATCAGACCCACCATGGTCGGAAGCAAGGATGGTAGCCATCGCCTTTCGCTCAATCTTGTCCTTGCTGCCGGCCGGCAAAAAACGCCAGGCCGGCGCCGGTATATCACTGGTCAAGCTTTCCGGTAGATCATGAAGCAGGGCCATGGTCAACGCTTTCTCCAAATCCACTTCCCCCACAATCTTCTTGGCCAGGATCAGGGTGGTGAAAGTCACCCCATAAGTGTGAGCGGCTACGTCTTCAGCCGCCACTATGCCCCGCTGAGCCCAGCCAGTACGGAGCGTACGCTTAAGCTGGTTACCTTGTAACAATATATTAAGGATCTCGTCAATATCCACGCTTTTCACGATTTCTCAGAAAAACACTTGCTCAATCCGTTTGCCCGGCTATACTATGTTACCAGGTTTGCTCCTTGTCTGGCGACTTGCATCAAACCAATCAACTTGCACGAAGTCACGGTTTTTGGGGCACTTGCTAATTTGGAGTCGTGTCCCGTGACATGATTTCTCTCTAGCGTGGCTCTTACAAGCCAAAAGTCAGTCAGTGGGTCAGCGTAAATGTCGTGGACCGACCCACTCGATTTCGAGTATTCGATCCCGAATGCTTAACAATACTTTGAGGGTACTGTATATCTGGGACTGTTTTCGCTTAGTGCGGAACAGAAAGGAGGTGAACGCCAAAGAGCAAAGTTTACCGTAGTTGCATGCACTGTTTTCCTTTGTGTTTCATAGCCCCCTATAGGAGGATTTGTAATGAAGAAGACTTTTGTGCTTTTTAGCGTTCTCTTACTCGTAGCCTTTGTCCTGGCTGCCTGTAGCTCTGAACCGGAAACCATCGAGGTGGAAGTAACTCGAATCGTCGAAGTACCGGTTGAAGGTGGAGCCGGCCCAGCCGAAGCGGTCACCTTCGAAGGTGGCGGCGATACACTGGCCGCAGTACAGGATCGCGGCATCTTGAATTGCGCCAGCAATGCGGCATTGCCCGGATTTGCCAACCTCGAGGCTGATGGATCTTACACTGGTTTTGACTACGATTTCTGCCGCGTGGTGGCGGCGGCTGTTCTTGGCGATTCTCAAGCGGTTGAAGTCCGTCCGACGACAGCAACCGAGCGTTTTCCGGTTTTACAATCCGGTGAGGCGGATGTCCTCATCCGTAATACTACCTGGACCCTCAGCCGCGATACTTCTTTGGGTTTTGATTTCCAACCCACAACCTTCTACGATGGCCAGGGCATGATGGTTCGTGAAGACTCCGGCATCACGACACTCGAGGATTTCGAAGGCGGCAGCGTGTGTGTGCAGGCCGGCACGACAACGGAAAAGAACCTGGCTGACGTCTTCCGGAAGCTGGGCATCAACGCCGAGACGATCGTCTTCCCCGACAACCCCAGTACAACCGCGGCCTACGATGATGGGCGTTGTGACGGCTTGACCACCGACAAGTCGGGATTGGCTGCTGTCCGAACACAGACCAGCAATCCTGATGAACATGTCATCCTGGATGTCACCATGTCCAAGGAACCGCTAGGACCCTTAACCCGTCATGGTGACAACAATTGGGGTGACGTCGTGATGTGGGCTGTCAATTGCACCATCCAGGCCGAGGAGCTGGGCATTACTTCCGAGAATGTCGACGAGTTCCTGGGCAGCGATGATCCGGTGGTTCTCAATCTCCTTGGCATTGAAGGTGACCTGGCTCAGGCCATGGGACTGGAAAATGACTTCTGTGTTGAGATCATTAGGCAAGTCGGCAACTATGCGGAGATCTACGACCGCAATCTGGGTCCGGATACAGGTGTCTTCATACCACGCGGGCTAAATTCTCTATATACCGAGGGTGGTTTACTGTATTCGCCTCCGTTCCGTTAAAATGCTGGGCTGCAAGGGAAAGTTGTTGAATCTTCTGGATACCTTCACTATTCAGAACATTTTCATCCCGACGCGGCCGTTTAACTTAGATGACGATACGGCCCGGCAAGTTCGGGCCGTATTGTTTTTGTAAAAGCGAGCTAGATTGAACACTTTCGTCGTTTCGCTTGTTTAGGAGGAGGATTCATTATGGCCCAAATTGCAGATCCCCCACCAACTGAACTCCAAGCCCAACAATCGGTCCCTTTTTGGCGCGATACACGTATCCTGGGCATCTTCGGCCAGATCGGCTTCATCATCCTGGCGATCTTCTTTTTCCGCCTGATAACCAGCAATTTCGCCGGCAACGTCAATAAATTGGGCGAATCGCAATTCATATGTCGCGACGGCACCTTTAGCTACCTGTGTGCCTACGATTTTATATACAACGAAGCCGGTTTCGATTTAAGCGACACAGTTTTTGATTATGAAAATACCGATTCATACGTTGAGGCTTTTGGACAGGGCATAGCAAATACACTTAAGGTCGGCCTGATGGCGGTCGTTCTTTGCACTTTCGTGGGCCTGTTTGCAGGTATCGCCCGCCTATCCAAGAACTGGCTGGTGAACAATCTGGCCCTGGCCTACATCGAGTTGTTTCGCAATACGCCGATATTGCTGCAGCTGTTCTTCATCTACTTCACCGTCCTTCTAGCCTTTCCCGAAGTGCGTGAGGCAGGCCAGGTGCTGGGCCTGCCCATCTTCCTCACCAATCGTGGCCTGTTCGTGCCTTCGCCCCAGTTAACGTCTTCGGCGGCCATCTGGTTGGCCTTCCTCATCCTGGGCATCATCCAGTTTCAGGTCATGTGGATCTTTCTTGGTAGGCGAGAAGAAAAGACCGGTCGCAGTAGTAATCGTTGGGGTTGGGGAATACTCTCCTTCTTGATTATCGCCGGTATTGGCTGGTTTGTTGCCGGCGCCGTGTCCGATACCCAGGGCATGTTGACGCCAACGGCCAGCCGGATTCGCGACGTCGGCGATATGGAGAAGATCTGGCTCACCAGGACTGGTCTGAATTTCCTGTCAGATGTCGACACTTTATCCGAGGAGGAGTTAGCCGCGGCAACGTTTCAACTCTGTTCCTTGCGCGATTCGGCCTCGGAATCCAATCTCACCCGCCAGTTGCGAAGCATGGGTATTCCTTTTGAGGTGAATCGCTTTGATCGCATCGGTCAGGCCACAGAGGCTTATAATGAGGGATCTTGTGAAGCGATTGCCGCTTCAAAGTCCATTCTGGCTTCTGAGCGCTCGACTCTGGACAACGCCAATGCGCATTTAATTGTACCGGTTGGCGAAAATCCCATTGTATGGAGTCTCCCGGCTTTTGAAGGATTGAATTTCGCCGGCGGTAGCCTGCTCAAGCCAGAATTCACGGCCTTACTCATTGGCCTCACCTTATTCTACGGCGCCAACATGGCCGAGATCGTCCGGGCCGGCATTCAGTCGGTCACCAGAGGGCAATACGATGCGGCTCGCGCGCTGGGCCTCAATAATAGCCAGCGCTTGCGCCTGGTTGTATTACCGCAGGCTCTCAAGGTGATCATTCCCCCGCTCATCGGTATCTATCTGAGCCTGATGAAGGATACCAGCCTGGGCATCGCCATTGGCTTCCCGGATATGTACAGCGTTGCCTTTACAACCATCAATCAATCGGGCCGGGCTCTGCAAATGATGGTGCTGATGATGTTAGTTTATCTGTTAATTAGTCTGGTCTTTTCGTTGATACTGAACTGGTACAATGAGCGGACTAAATTGGTGGAGAGATAAAGATGGCCACAATAACTGAGTCATTAACAGAACGCTTTCAGGGAACAATAGACCGGCGTTTCAACTGGAGCTATTGGCTAAACGACAATATCACCGGCTCGTGGCTGAAAACGATCTGGGTGATTATCCTGGCTCTGGCTACCCTGGGTCTTACCATCGGACAGATGAGCGCCTCTCCTGCGGCAACGACGATCACGTTGGTCTTCTGGCTAATTGGCATTCTGCTGACAGCAGCTGAAGGATTACACATCCGTTATAATCGCGTCGGCCGCTGGTTGAAGGCTAACTTATTGAGTTCGCTATCCAATACGCTGCTCACTTTGTTTTTACTGTTGATTATCTATGCTTTAGCAGACAGCATCTGGCAATGGGCGGTCGTTAACGCCACTTTTAGCCCAGAGCTCACCGAACCGCAATACCGCAATCCTGACGGGGCTACCTGGGGAGTCATCATCAGCGCCTGGGATCTGCTGATGGTTGGCCAGTTCCCTCGGGAAGAAATGGTCCGGGTACAGGCAGCGGCAATCTTCATTGTCGTGCTGGCGGTCGCCAGTTATATCGCCAACAAGACAGGCATCTGGGAACGTGTCAAACCGGTGCAGCGCATACTCACTGCCCTCTGGGTTCTCTCGCCCATCGTCGTGTTCATTCTCCTGGCCGGCGTATCGGCTGAGGGTCCACTGCTCAACCCGACCACATTGATTATCGGCGAGGTCCTTGTTCTGGGAACCTTTGCCCTTTTGTGGTGGCAACGGGTGATCCAGTTTAGCTGGCCGGCTCTGATTAGCTGGGCATTGGCCTGGCCGGTCTTTTATGTAGCTTGGCGATTGATTGGCCAGAGCGAGCTCTTTCCGCCAATTAATCCGGCTCTCTGGGGCGGGTTATTGTTGACCCTAATCATCGCCTCGACCGTGATCCTCCTGTCCTTCCCGCTGGGCATGGCCCTGGCATTGGGCCGGCGCAGCGAGGTCCGCGGTATTCCCTGGTGGCTTATATGGCCGGTGGCCATCATCGTCACCATCTGGGGCCTGATGAACTCAACCCCAGATCTTTTAGGTAGGGCCCAGTTTTGGTGGCAAGTATTTCTGGCCTTCTGGCCCATACTGATCCTGGTCGCGGCCTACATATTGCAGAGAATGTTCAGTGGCAATGTCATCGCCGCGACCAGCACCGCTTTTATCGAGTTCATTCGCGGCGTGCCTTTGATTACTTTGCTCTTCATGGCCATCATCATGGCCCCTTTCTTCCTGCCTGATGGAGCTGATATCGAAAATATCGTGGCGGTCATTCTTGGTTATGCGCTCTTTTCGGCCGCCTACATGGCCGAGCTCATCCGTGGTGGTCTGCAGGCCATCCCTCGAGGACAATATGACGCCGCCGACGCTATTGGTCTAAACTCGCTACAAAAGATGCGCTTTATTATACTGCCTCAGGCGATTACTATCGTGATTCCGGGCATCGTCGGCCAGTTCATCGGTTCCTATAAGTCATCTTCGCTGGTGGCTATTGTGGGACTTTTCGAACTGTTAGGCATCATAAGAGTCATTGTGGCCAATCCCCAATGGATAGGATTGCGCCAGGAATTGTTTATATTCGCCGGTATCATCTACTTCACCGGCAGTTTTATCATGTCTTCGTATAGTCGCCGCTTGGAAAGCCGGCTTCGTGTCGGTCAACGGTAGGAGGAAAAGGACTATGACAACATTCGCAGATCCCACATCGGTTAAAGAAGTCATTGTTTGCCGGGACGTCCGTCTTTGGTATGGTGAGTTTGAAGCGCTGCGTGGCGTCAGCCTGACCGTCAAGCGCGGTGATGTGGTCGTCATTTTGGGACCTTCTGGTTCTGGTAAATCCACCTTCATCCGGGCTATGAACCGTTTGGAAGTGCATGGCGAAGGGGATATTATCATCAATGGTATTACCTTGACCCATGATGTCCGCAACATTGCCGAGATCCGCCGAGAAGTGGGCATGGTGTTCCAGCAGTTCAATCTCTTCCCCCATTTGACGGTGATGGAGAATGTCACCCTGGCGCCTATCAATGTGCGTAAATGGTCCCGCGAAAAGGCGCAAGAAACGGCTATGAAGTGGTTGACACGGGTTGGCATTCCCGAGCAGGCCAACAAATATCCCGGACAGCTTTCCGGCGGCCAGCAGCAGCGTGTGGCCATTGCCCGAACGTTGTCTATGCAGCCGGAAGTATTGCTTTTTGACGAGCCAACGTCGGCGCTTGACCCCGAAATGGTCAAGGAGGTGTTGGACGTGATGACCGACCTGGCTCATGAAGGCTATACGATCATCGCCGTGACCCATGAGATGGGCTTCGCTCGCGGGGTGGCTGACCACATCGTCTTCATGGATTATGGCGAGATTTTGGAACAAGATACCCCTGATGAGTTCTTTGATAATCCAAAAAATGATCGTTTGAAACTATTCTTGTCCCAGATTTTACATCATTGATTATTCCCCCAAGGTGTGTAGAGCACGTGGTGGAACAGATCTAGTCAGGATAATTAGATACGGCCGTTTGCGCTGCAAACGGCCGTATTTTTCTGTTTCCTATAGCTGACCAATAGCTGGTTAGGAGAAACTGTTATGAGAATTTTGGTACTGGGCAGCGGCTTGATGGGACCGGCGGCCGCTTACAATGCCATGATTGATCCTGCAGTCACAGCGGTAACTGTCGCCGATCGTAGCCGAAAGCAACTCGATATATGCGGGGCCATTCTGCGAGATAAACCAGGCGCCGATAAGGTAGCCTTCACTCGACTGAATCTGAACAATCCCGAAATGGCTGCTAATTTTATGGCCGATTTTGACGCAGCTGTAGCAGCGCTGCCCAGGCCGGTCAATATCTTAGCTATCAAAGCTGCGTTGCAAGCCGGCCTGCCGCTGGTGGATCTAGCCCAGACGCCTCCTAATGTTCAAATACAGCTGGAAGAGGAGCTTATTGAGACCGGCCGCTTAATCATTTTAGGCTGTGGTGTGGAACCAGGCTTAACTGAAATTATAGCCCGCCATTTGGCAGAAAAAATGGATCGCGTAGAAGAATTGCATATCAAATGCGGCGGCATCCCCCAAATTTCGGCGCCGCCCTTAGGATACAAAATCGTTTTTGGCGGACGACATATGCCCCTGAGCGAGGTGGAATCCGAAATCGTACGGGATGGGAAGATCGAATTGGTTCCCCGCTATTCAGGAGTTGAACCTGTCATCTTTTCCGGCGTGGGTCAATGTGAAGCGTGGCATGAAGGATTCAAACCCTGGATATTGGATATTCCGGCGCTGAAAGACATCAAATTGGGCACACAAAAAACAGTGCGTTGGCCTGGTTATGCAGAAAAAATTACCGTCCTCAAAGAACTGGGATTATTGAGTTTGGACCCAATCCAGGTTGATGGTCTTTCCGTGATACCCAAACATCTTGTAGATGCAGTACTGTATCCTCGGGTCAAATTGGAAGTTGGGGAGCGAGATATTACCTGTCTAAGAGTGACCTTGATCGGCGAGAAAGAGGGAAAACCCTGCACTTATCAAGCAGAGATGGTTGATAAGTACGACGAAAAAACCGGTTTCACCTCCATGGCCCGTACCACCGCCATGACCGGGGCTATCGTCGCCCGCATGATCGCCAAAGGTTTGTTAAAACCGCAAGATCAAGTCTTTGTCAACCCAGAAAAGGTGATTAGTGGCAACCTTTTTGATCATCTGCTAACTGAACTTAAAGCGGCAAATATATGCATAACGATGACGGCAATGGCATAAGTTGGCGGGGCAATCATATTGGGCAGTTAGACTATAATCACTCATTGTGCCCAATCACGCCCCAGGCGTCAGGCTGATGTACAGTCAAAGAACCTCTTTAATTCAAACAAGACGGTAAGGTGAAATACCCGAGATCGGCAATGGGTTCTAACCAGGCGATAGAGGAGCCTTTAACCTACTATTGAGCGCTCCAGATATTGGGCTACCTCTTTGGCCTACAGAGAATTGGTGGCGCCGAATATGCTATAATACTCAACATCACCCAACGCCTGATATCAACACGATCCAGCCGAATCGTGCATGGTATGGATGTTTAGCGGGTAAAATGGGGGTACTTATTCTATACACGGGCAGCGCAAGACAAGGATTCCCGACTCCACGAGACCCACATTAACAGAGAGGCCGGGCATCTATATGGGTCTCGTGAAGTAATAGTTAAGCAACATATACAAACCATCTGGAGTATCCAATATGAAAATAGCAGTTTTGGGTTCAGGAAATGGTGGCTGTGCTGTGGCATTTGATTGCGCGACACATGGGCACAACGTCAGTCTTTTTGATTTTGAGGCCTTCCCGGAAAACATCAAAGGAGTCAATCAACAAGATGGTATTATTGCTGAGGGCAATATGGAAGGTTTTGCTCCAATTGAATATGCTGGTCATGAAATTGAAGAAGCCTTAATTGATGCCGAAATTATTTATGTTGTTGGGCCAGCCTACAGCACCCGACCTTTTGCCACGGCTTGCAAGCCTTATTTACGGAAAGGCCAAATCGTCATTGTATGTCCTGGATCATGCATGGGAAGCATCGAATTTAAGAATGGTGCCCAGTTAAGTCTACGAGACGACGACATCATCGTTGCGGAAACGTCGACGCTTCCATACGCAGTTCGAAGTGTTGAACCAGGCAAAATTCGTATCTTTCTGAAACTTAAAAACGGGATTTTCGTCGCTGCTGTACGGGCCCAAAACACGCCCCAGGTGTTGGAGAAAGTCCAAGATGTATATCCGGCGATGGCAACTGCGAAAAACATTCTGCAGACCAGCCTCCAAAACGGCAATCCGGTCATTCATCCGTCCATTACGCTACTAAACGCAGCTTTGATTGAACGCACTCGGGGCAATTTCTATTTCTACGAAGAAGGTGTAACACCTGCTGTTGGGCGGCTCATCAAGGCAATTGATCAAGAACGTATTGCTATTGGACAAGCACTAGATATTGAGATCCTGCCTGATCCAGACCTAGGATACATGCAAGGCTATATGGCTGAACCCACGTATGACAAAGGTTACTCTGAAGCGCCTGGGTTCCAGGGAATCAAGGCTCAGAACAGTCTTGATTACAGATACTTTCATGAAGATGTAGGATATGGTTTGGTGTTTTTACAGAGCCTTGCAGAACAGATTGGTGTGGAAACGCCCTACATTTCCACTGTCATTCGATTGGTATCTCTGCTGATGGAAAGGGACTATCTTACTCAAGGTAAACGAACCATGGAATCTTTGAACCTAGCAGGACTTTCGGTGGAGAATTTGAAACTGCTATTGACATGAACATTTATACTTTTTGTACGTGAAGTGCCGCCGCGCGATTGTCGCCTGGATGCTGGGCGAAGAAATGATAAAAGTGGGCGAACAACCCTTTATCACTCCAGAAAAAGTGATTACCGGCCGCCTGTTTGACCATCTGATGGCTGAACTTGAGTTAGCCGGCATACATATAGAAATCAGATCATCTCCATAGAGGAACAATCATGACTAAGCAACGATTCGCTACAGCCGCCATTCATGCCGGAGAAATCCACGACGGGGAAGGCGCTCATATCGCCCCTATATACCAGACATCCACCTTTACCTTTGCCAATATGGCCGCGGTGGAAGCGTACGCCAACGCGGGGGATGACAGTTACATTTACACACGCAGCGGACATCCCAACCGGGCGGCATTAGCAGCAAAGCTGGCTGCTCTGGAGGGATTTCAACTCATCCAAGATGCGCAGGCGGCGGGTAATGATACGCCGGTTGTTGCCGCCGAGATTTTTAGCTCTGGGATGGCGGCCATTAGCGCCACTTTGATGGGCATAGCCCAGGCCGGCGATCATATTATCACCCAGGATGTGTTGTACGGTTCGGCCGACCATCTCATTTCAGAAATATTGCCACAATATGGCATCACCGTCTCGCGGTTAAAAGGATTGCTACCTGATGCATTGGCCCAAGAATTGGAAGCGCATCCCAATACAGCAGCCGTCTACCTGGAAACGCCTGCCAATCCCACGATGTTGCTGGTGGACATCTCGGCCGTTGCCGAAATTGCCCACATTCACAATGCCAAAGTGATTGTAGACAATACCTTTGCCACGCCGGCACTGCAGCGGCCGTTAGAAAAAGGCGCGGATGTCGTCGTTCACAGCACAACCAAATATATCAGCGGGCACGGCACGATCGTTGGTGGCGCTGTCGTTTGCCGCGATATTCCGCTGCTGGAAGAAAAAATCGGCATGTTGATTCGCTACCTGGGCGGCGTTCCCAGTCCATTTGATTGTTGGCTGGCGAACCTAGGGCTCAAAACACTTCCTTTGCGAATGGAGCGCCATTGTGCCAATGGGATGGCTGTGGCGCAGTTTTTGGAAGGACATTCCAGGGTGACGGCCGTACAATACCCTGGTCTGAAAAGTTTTCCCCAACACAACCTGGCCCAGCAGCAAATGGACGGCTTTGGGGCGATGATCGCTTTTGAAGTTAAAGGCGGCTATGCGGCGGCAACCCGTCTATTGGATCGG
>JAHEJP010000094.1 GCA_024638855.1 Chloroflexota bacterium | reverse complement strand
GTGACGATATCCGCGCCATGGGCGCGGCAGGCCGGCACAAGGCAGGCCATGACTGCCATGCCGTCAAGAAATACGGTGCAAGCGCCACATTCTCCTTCGGCGCAACCCTCCTTGGTGCCGGTCAGATGCCCTTCTTCTCTTAGCCAATCCAATAGGGTCTTTCCAGGACCGTTTGCAGCTGAAACCTTTTGTCCATTAATAATGCAATTGATTGGCGTGTCTGATTTATGGGAAGCGGTAAATTGATCGCCTACTGGGAACATACCACCCGTGCTTCCCCATAACATGGCCGGGTTTTCTGGCCAATAGGCTCGCTCCTTGCCATCCCTCAAGGCAGCCAGGCCTCTCTTGACCATGATTCGAACTTGTTCCTTGCGATAAGCCGCCGAACCCCTGATATCATCGATAGGTTTGGCGGCCTTGGCCGACAGGTCGGCCGCGACGCCGATTACACCTTCAGACAATGATTTGCCGATCAGGTAAGCCTCAGCTTCTGGACTGTTTATGATCGTAGGGGCAACGCTACCCTGAGTGATCCGGGCTTCAGCGACAATATCACCGTCGAAATCCAAAATGATGGTGACATTCACGACTGAAATCGCCTGGGCTCGACGCAATCCTAGCTTAATAAAAATACCCCTCTGGGTTGGCTTCAAGGGCCGGAAACTTATATCGGCAAGCATTTCACCGGTTTGCAGAACAGTCTTTCTCACTCCGGTATAAAAGTCGGATATGGGTACGGTACGTTCTGCATCACTTGAGCGGATCGTGATCTGGGCATTAAGAGCCCATAACGGTGAAATCGCATCATTGGCCGGACTGGCGGTGATCAAATTACCGGCTACGGTGGCGCGATTACGTAGTTGGGGAGATCCTACTTCCCAAGTGGCCTGAGCGAGAGGTAATGCATGGCCTGTAATCAAGGGAGAGGCAACGACCTGATTGTGCGTAACCAGTGGGCCAAGATGAATGGTTCCCTCATCATCCTGGGTAATGGAGGCCAAACCGGGTATCCGTGTTAAATCGATTAAGGTATCGATGCCCGGACGAACCCCGCGAGCTAATTCGAGCAACAAATCAGTGCCTCCAGCAACGAGGCGGGCTCGCTCACCATGATCTTTCATTAATAACAAAGCATCGGTCACGGTTGCCGGAGTCTCATAGCGAGTGATGCGCTGACCTGGTTTCTGAACTTCGTGCATAATTAACTCCTTACCAACGACGATCCAAGTGGATCAACCTTTTCAATCGCCAAATCGGCCGCTAATTTAGCCGCCAATTTGGCACATTACTGAGCATGTTACAATGATTCATGGGCTTGTCAACCATTCAATTGATTGTCTGGAATGAGGCCGATCCTATTTGGCAGTCGACGGTGAATTGATGGTATACTAGACTCTCATTGCTAAGCGCAAATGTGTCCAGGATGTGCGTACTCTGAAAAGGCTCCCGCTGTCAAGGAGAGCGCATAGTTTGTCTGTTAACGCCTATTGATTTGATACTTGGACCTGATTCTGAAACATGATCCAGCGGTTCAATAGAATGATCCGATTATCGATAAGATTGCTCTCGTTGTTTGCAGTCCCCAAGCGATAAAAATATCACTGACTTATTCTACACGCTTAAGTTGTGAATCTTGAAAACTAGTTCCGTCATGTTAGTCTTAGGAGGTGGCATATTAGACAAAAATAACCAATAATAAGAGTTGACGGTTTACCACTATCTAGATTTAGGGGTGGCCTCCATGAGCTTAAACGCTTACCACTATCTACGAAATGGTGGTTTTAAGGCAGGCCTCTGTCATTTACGAAGGAGAAGATTAAGGTGAAACAAAGATATTTGTGGCTAGTCTTATTAATAACGTTGGCCCTTGTATTCGTCGCCTGCGGTGGGGGAACCGAACCCACGGCGGAAACCGAGCCCGAAGTAGAAGCTCCAGTCGCAACCGAAGCGCCTGCTGAAGAAGAGGAAGCGGCAATGGATGAGCCGTTTAAAGTTGCTTTTGTCTATGTAGCGCCGATTGGCGATTTGGGTTGGAGCTTTTCCCACGATCAGGGTAGGCTGGCGCTAGAGGAAACGTTTGGGGATGCCGTTGAAACGGTCTTCATTGAAAATGTGCCCGAAGGTCCAGACTCTGAGCGCGTCATTCGTGACCTTGCCCAAAAAGGAAATGATCTAATCATTGCGACCTCTTTCGGGTATATGGATCCGGTGATCACGGTTGCGCAGGAATTTCCCGATACGCAGTTCGTGCACATATCTGGTTTTAAAAACGCCGAAAATGCATCTAATGCCTTTGGCCGGATATACCAGCCACGTTACCTTTCGGGATTAGCGGCAGGGGCCGCTACTGAAAGTAATATCATCGGTTATGTAGCCGCCTTTCCGATTCCCGAGGTAATTCGCGGCATTAATGCCTTTACATTGGGCGTTCGCGAGGTTAATCCAGATGCTGAGGTTCGCGTGGTGTGGACCAATACTTGGTTCGGCCCACCGGAGGAAAAGGAAGCCGCGGAAGCCCTACTGGCCTCTGGTGCAGATGTTATAGCCCAGCATCAGGATACGACAGAACCGCAAAAAGCGGCCGCAGATTCTGGCGCAAAATCGGTTGGCTACAACTCGGACATGGGCTCTTTTGTTGGTGAGACGGTCCTCACGGGTCCGGTCTGGAATTGGGGTGTCAAGTACGTGGAAATCGTCGAACAACTTATGGGTGGCACCTATGACGGCAGCGAGTCTTATTGGGGAGGTCTTGCAGAAGGCGTCGTCGATTTGGCTCCATTCTCTCCTCTCGTTTCTGATGAGACCAAAAGCCTGATTGAAGAGAAGGCGAACCAGATTACTAGTGGTGACTGGGATGTGTTCTGTGGCCCGATTAATGGAGCCGATGGAGAAGTCCTGGTTGCTGAGGGTGAATGCCTAGATGATCTCCAAATGCTCAGCATTTCCTGTTTCGTTGAAGGCGTAAAAGGTGAAGCGGAGGCTGATACAGCTACCTGCTTCGGCGAATAAGTCAATCGATATAGAATTCTATGGGTGAATGGCAGTGCAGCGTGATGGTTAAGCTGTCATTCACCTCACTCTAGTGTTTGCACTTTAGTGTTTGCCATCTAAATCAAAGCAACAGGGGAACAGATGACTGACATTACAGCACCCATCGCTGTTGAGCTTCGTGGTATTACGAAGCGCTTTCCAGGTGTGATAGCCAATGAGGATGTAAATCTGGAGGTCCGTGTCGGCGAGATCCACGCGCTTTTGGGAGAAAATGGCGCCGGTAAGAGTACTTTGATGAGCGCTCTTTGTGGTCTCTACCAGCCAGATGAAGGAGAAATCCTAATTAGGGTCGATGGTAGCGAGCATCCGCAACTTGCTCTGATTAGCTCTCCAAGAGACGCGATTGAACTGGGAATTGGCATGGTTTACCAACACTTTAAGCTCGTGGCTTCCCAGACAGTAGCCGAGAACATCATCTTGGGATTAAAAGGGACGCCATTCAAGCTCAAAATGAAAGATGTAGAGCTGCGGATCAGCGAACTGGCAGACCAATACCATATGCCGGTAGATCCCCAAGCCTATATTTGGCAACTGTCGGTGGGCGAGCAACAGAGAGTTGAAATCTTAAAACTCCTTTACCGAGGGGCGGACATATTGATACTGGATGAACCGACGGCAGTCCTTACACCCCAAGAATCCGCTGAATTGGGCAAAACGATGCGTCAAATGGCGGGCGAGGGAAAAGCTATCATCTTCATATCTCATAAATTGGATGAAGTCGTATCATTCGCCGATACGGTAACCGTCCTGAGAGATGGCAAGAATGTGGCCACAGTTGACGTTGCCGATAAGAGTAAATCCGACCTGGCGCGATTAATGGTCGGCCGGGAAGTGCTGTTCAAAGCAGACAAAGAAGCGCCACAACTGGGCCAAGTTGTCTTGAAACTTGAACGAGTAGAGGCAGAGAATGATAAGGGTTTACCGGCGCTTAACGGTGTGTCCCTGGAAATCAACGGCGGCGAAGTCTTAGGTGTTGCCGGAGTCGCCGGTAATGGGCAGAGGGAGTTGGCCGAGGTTATCACCGGCTTGCGCCCAGTTACCAAGGGTCAGGTCTTGTTTCAGGGCGAAGATTTGACCAATAAGTCGCCCCTGACTTTTATCCGAAAAGGCGTTGCTCACGTGCCAGGCGATCGATTGGGAATGGGTCTGGCGGGCAATCTTCCCATCAGTGACAACTTGATCATGAAGACCTACCGTCAACAACCGATTTCCAAGGGACCCTTATTGGCAAAGAACGCGGTTGAAGACTATTCAAAACAGGTTGTCAAAGATTTTGACGTTATGACGCCTAGCATCGATACACCAGCCAGAAATTTGTCCGGTGGAAACCAACAAAAAGCTATCCTCGGCCGTGAGATTACATCGGGTGAAAAAGTTTCCGGTGATGTGTCAGCATTATTAGTTGCTTCGTACCCAACGCGAGGATTAGACGTTGGGGCGATTGAAGCGGTGCGAACATCACTTTTGGAACAGCGAGCCCAAGGATCGGCAATTTTATTGATATCCGAGGATCTCGAAGAATTATTGACGATTAGTGATCGCATTGCCGTTTTACACGGCGGCGAGGTTATGGGCATTGTTAAGCCAGCCGAAATCGACATCGAAGAATTAGGATTGATGATGGCTGGCGAACGGAGGCAGTGATGCTACCTTTCTCTTTGAAATTCGAGAAGCGGTTAGAACCTTCTCGTACTGCCGTTATCCTTGTGCCTTTTGTCTCCCTTGTATTGGCTTTTTTATTTGGCGCTGTTTTGCTAAGTGTCGCCGGCGCAAATCCTTTGGAGACATATCGGGCTATGTTGGCAGGTGCGATTGGGACGCCGGCCCAATGGCAAGACGGGCAGTTTTACAATATGACCGAACTGCTGGTAAAGGCAGTGCCAATCATCTTAACGGGTTTGTCAGTCTCGGTTGCCTTTCGCATGCTATTTTGGAATATTGGTGCCGAGGGTCAACTGGTCATGGGAGGCATTGCCGCGGCGGCCGTCGCTCTGTTTTTGCCTTCATTAATGCCATTCATTCCTCAGAGTCCCTGGGTCTATATACCCCTAATGATGTTGGCCGCGATTCTTGCTGGCGCTGGCTGGGCCTTAATACCCGCTTTGCTAAAAGCACACCTAAGAGTCAATGAAATAATCACCACGCTGATGTTTAACTATATTGCCATCTTGTGGTACCAATTCCTATTCCAGTCGGCGTGGAAAGATCCGGAAGGTTTTGGTTTTCCCGGTTCAGCCCTTTTTCCTGAATTCACCTGGTTGCCGCGAATATCCGGCCGTCTGCACTATGGCCTGCTATTAGCTGTAGGGGCGGCATTTCTGGTGTGGATCATTATGGAAAAAACGCGATGGGGTTATGAAATAAGATTAATTGGCGAAAATCCTACAGCCGCCAAGTACGCTGGGGTCAGTATTATCAAGAACATCATTTTGGTCATGTTACTCTCTGGTGGGTTAGCCGGTTTGGCCGGTTACGTTGAAGTGGGTGGGATCGCTCACCGTCTACAACACGGATTGGCCGCGGGTTATGGTTTTACCGGCATCATTGTCGCCTGGTTAGGTAGACTCAACCCATGGGGAGTGGTGATCGTTTCGTTTTTGCTGTCGGCCCTTTTAGTTGGTGGCGAGCAAATTCAAGTGACAATGGGCTTGCCAGCTTCAGTTAGTTTGGTGTTGCAAGGAGCGATATTACTGTTTGTTTTGGGAGGCGATGTCTTTACCCGGTATCGTCTACGAAGGATACGCAAGAACCCAACGTCCGCCAAAACCCAAGCTCCGTCAGTCCAGGATGCGTAGCAACAATCCGGAGATTTGATAAATGGATGTAATTACCTCTATCCTAGCAATTTCAATCGTCGCCGGTACGTCGCTGGTTTATGCTACTATTGGCGAAATCTATACTGAGCGATCAGGCATCCTGAATCTTGGCGTTGAAGGGATGATGATCATGGGTGCGGTGACGGCTTTTGCGGCCGCGTACCACACTGACAACGTTTGGGCCGGAGTGGTAACGGCGGCCTTGGTTGCCGGTCTCATGGGATTGGTCCACGCATTTCTGACAATTACTATGCGAGCTGAACAGGTCGTCACCGGATTGGCGATTACGATTGCGGGCACCGGCCTAGCCAGTTTTTTGGGAGAAAAATTAGGCCCTGAGGGCGGGCCCCTTGTCGGGCTGATCGGCCCCCGAATCCCAGAGGTAAGCATTCCAATATTAGGTGGTATCCCTATCATTGGCGCGCTTTTCAACCAAGACATTTTGGTTTACATGATGTACATCCTTGTCATCGTGGCTGCGTTTTATCTTTATAAGACGCGGCCGGGATTAAATATGCGCGCTGTTGGCGAGAGCCCGCAAACGGCCGATGCAATGGGCGTTGGTGTATTCCAAAATCGTTATCTCTATACCATCGTGGGTGGCATGCTCGTCGGCATTGGCGGCGCTCACCTTTCCCTAGCCTACACACCGGGTTGGACCGAAAATCTAACGGGAGGCCGGGGTTGGATCGCTATAGCTCTCGTCATATTTGCCACTTGGGATCCATTGAGGGCTGTCATCGGCGCACTGTTGTTTGGCGGAATCAATGCCATACAATTCCGCCTACAAGCTGTAGGAACAACCATTCCGGCGAGTCTGTTGAATATGTTGCCGTATATCCTAACAGTCGTGGTTTTGGTTTTGGTAACATGGCGAGAAGGATTGGGCAAGCGAGTTGGCGCACCAGCAGCGCTTGGATTACCTTACAACCGAGAAGAAAGGTAAAAATACAAATAGGAAGGTTATATGATAATTGCCATATTGGGCGGTACAGGACCCGAAGGATCTGGACTGGGTTTGAGGTGGGCAGCAGCAGAACACACAATCATCATTGGTTCTCGTTTGGCTGAAAAGGGTCAGGGCGTAGCCAAGGAACTCAAAACTATAAGTCCAGAGAGTGATATTAGCGGTACAGACAATCTGAGCGCAGCGCACGAGGCTGACGTGGTTGTTTTAGCGGTTCCGTATGGCGCACAACAGCCGACCTTAGCCCATGTGAAAGAAGCGCTTACCGGTAAGCTTGTAATCACCGTCGTTGCACCAGTAGGCAAGCCAGCGGCTCGAGTATACCGTTTGCCTAGCGGCCTTTCGGCGGCCGAGGAAGCTCGGGAACAGTTAGGCGAGAACGCTCGGATTGTTGCAGCTTTCCAGAACATAAGTGCCCATCATTTGGCAGATATCGATTACCATCTTGATTGTGATGTCTTAATTTGCGGTGATTCCAAGGACGACAAACAACAGGTCATTAGTTTGTGTGAGGATGCCGGCCTTAGGGGTATTAATGCCGGAGCCCTACAAAATGCTAGCGTTGTCGAGGGCCTCACATCGTTGCTCATTGGTATCAACATACGGCATAGAGTGAAAGCAGCGGGTATCCGAATTACAGGCATTTGAGTTGTATCGCGCAAATAAAATTGCTTTGACTGGTGGCAGCCTACTGGTTGGTTGCTGCCTAAAAGATAACCGTGCACGGAGGAAGCGCTAAGATGAAATTCATTCTCAATGGAAGCTTGAGGGAGTATAACGGCGATCCCGAACGTTCGCTGCTGACCTATTTGCGAGAGGAGGAAGGCATCATTTCTCCTAAAGATGGTTGCGCCCCACAGGCAGCCTGCGGTTGTTGTGCAGTTCAATTAAATGATAAAGTTGTTCTTTCTTGCGTGATAGCAATGAAAAAAGTGGCTGATGGCGAAGTAACCACAATTGAAGGCCTAGGATCTTATTTGCAGGATACATATGCCAATGCATTTGTATCTGAGGGGGGCGTACAATGTGGTTTTTGTATTCCCGGCATAGTCATGCAATCACATGTCTTGATCAGCAAAAACAGTGACCCCTCACGAACGGAAATTGAAAAAGCCCTGACGCCTCATCTATGTCGTTGTACAGGCTATAAGAAAATAGTCACTGCCGTTTTGACTACGGCCGAAGCCATAAGGAATGAAGAAGAAATACCTACACCGGAAAGTGACGGGCTAATTGGTTCTCGATTACCAAAGTATCAGGCGCGAAATCTTGTTCTTGGGCAGCATGAGTATGTGGACGATATCAAAATTGAGGGAATGAAATATGGCGCTCTGAAATTTAGCGACCATCCACGGGCCAAAGTCTTATCAGTTGATGTTTCGGCGGCTGAAAAGTTAGAGGGGGTCATCAAGGTCTTCACGGCTGGTGATGTTATCGGAGAACGTACGATAGGATTGATCAAGCAAGATTGGCCTCTAATGATAGCCGAAGGTGAGACCACCCGTTACGTGGGCGACGTATTGGCTGGTGTTGTCGCCAATACCGAGGCTGCAGCTCGCCAAGCAGTTGATTTAATTTCTATTGAGTACGATGTCTTGGAGCCATTAGTTGATGTGTTTCAAGCAATGAAAGAAGACAGTCCAAGGATTCATCCAGGTGGAAATATACTTTCTACCACCGTAACCAGCCGTGGCAACATTGACGAGACCTTAAACCAGTCAGCATTTGTCTCACGCAGCAGTTACCAGACGCAAATGATAGAGCATGGCTATATGGAACCTGAATGCTCAATCGCCTATCCAGATGGTGAAGGTATTGAGGTTTTATCGCAAGGCCAAGGAATCTATGACGATCGAGAACAGATCGCAAAATTGCTTAACCTGCCCGAGGATCTTGTTCGAGTCCGATTAGTGCCCAACGGTGGAGGTTTCGGAGGAAAAGAGGATCTGACCGTACAAGGACATGCCGCTCTTATGGCCAAGATCTTGGGAGTACCGGTAAAGGTTAAATTGACACGAGATGAATCGATCATCATGCATCCCAAGCGCCATCCGATCTGGATGGATTATGCCGTCGGTTGTGATGAAAACGGCAAGCTGACCGGAGTACAAGTTTCTTTTGTCGGCGATACGGGAGCCTATGCCTCGGTGGGAATGAAAGTGCTCGAAAGGTCGGCAGGTCATGCCACGGGCGCCTATCAATTTCCGGTAACCGATGTGGTGAGCACGGCCGTCTACACCAATAATATCCCTTGTGGCGCTATGCGTGGATTCGGTGTGAACCAGGCTATCTTCGGCCTGGAAAGTTGTATCGATGACCTTTGCGAGCAGGGTGGCTTCGACCGTTGGCAGTTTCGGTATGAAAATGCCCTTGTTGATGGCGATATGACCGCTACAGGACAAGTAATCGAAGGTGGTGCTGGTGCACGCGAAACATTATTAGCTGTAAAAGACGCTTTTTACGCAGCCAAATATGCAGGTTTGGCCTGTGGCATCAAAAATACTGGAATAGGCAATGGCATGCCTGATGCTGCCTCGGCTCAAATAACCATTGCCTCTGAAGACAAAGTTTTTATCGATCATGGCTGGACCGAAATGGGGCAGGGCGTAAATACAATCGCTACCCAGGTCGTTTGCAATGAAACGGGAATCAACCCCAAGCTGATCGAGGTTCGGATCGATACAGCAGCCAATCAAGAGGCGGGCATGACGACGGCTTCCAGGGCGACCTCTCTCGTCGGCAATGCATTGATTGATGCTTGTCAGGAGCTCAAAGAAGATCTGAAGGAAGCTGATTTGTCAGACCTCGTAGGCCGGGTTTATAAGGGTGCTTGGGTCGTAGACTGGACTACGAAACCAGGCGCTATGGTTGAGAAGATATATACTCATTACTCTTATAGCTACGCTAGCCAACTGGTGACTTTGGACGAAAATGGCACCGTAAAGAAAATAACGGCAGCACATGATGCCGGAAAAATCTTTAATCCAACTTTGTTCGAAGGCCAGCTTGAAGGTTCGCTTCACATGGGCCTTGGCTATGCTACGAGTGAAGAATTGGTCTTGGTGAACGGCAAACCCAAGAGTACACGGCTGCGTCAATGTGGCATTCTCCGGGCTAAAGAAATGCCGGAACTGGAGATCATTGGCGTTGAGGTACCTGATCCTTATGGTCCTTATGGGGCTAAAGGTGTCGGTGAGATTGGTTTGGTACCCACAGCGGCTGCTGTGGCAAATGCCCTATACCAATATGATGGTATTCGCCGGACTAAACTACCATTGGAGTTACCAAAACGTCAGAGGGTTCGTTCAACATCTGCCACAACATAAATTAATATTGTTGATAACGTGATCGTCCGAAAAAGGAGCTAGACAAAAGATGCCGCGGATTAGGCAATATCATCGCCCTGAAAGCATCCAAGATGCGCTGCAACTCATTACCAATTTAGAAGTAACAACAGCTGTGCTGGCAGGAGGAACAAATCTCCTGGCACAGCCAGATACCGAGATCGATCAGGTTGTTGACCTGCAAAAATTGGGACTGAACAAGATCCAATTGGGGCAAAAAGAGGTTACCTATGGATCGATGGTTCGAGTCCAGCAAATTGTTGAGCATAGTCAATCACCAGCTCTATTGCGACAAACCGCTAAATTTGAAGGACCTAATACATTCCGTAACGTGGGGACCATGGGTGGATTGGTCGTTCAAGCGGATTGGGAAAGCGAATTCTTTGCGTCATTGTTGGTACACAAGGCAGTTATTCGCTTGCTGACCCGAGACGGCGAACTATCGATTCCACTCCGTGATTTGACCAAAGAAAAAATACACAACAGCCTTGTGGTCAGTGTCATCGTGGAGTCTGGAGGACAGGGCGCCCACCATCGCGTGGCGAGGACGAAAACTGACAGACCTATCGTTGCGGCCGTTGGCAGAAAGGACGAATCTGGCGAAATAGTGCTTGCGTTCTGCGGAGTCGATAACCGGCCGGTAGTTGTTCCCGAGGAGGAACTAAAGAATCTGAATCCACCGGCTGATTTTCGTGGTTCAAGCTCCTACCGTCGTCAAATGGCGATAATCTTAGGACAACGGGTCCTCCAGCAACTCGTTCAATAAATGATACAAATTTTGTTTCAGCTAAATCATCGACAACTCACAAGAAGGTGAGTTTCTTCGAACTATGGCGAGGTAGATCAGACTAATGGACATTCACTTAACGATCAACGGGGAAGACAAAACGCTCTCTTGCCAACCGCAAGAAACCCTATTTAGGGTTTTACGTCGAGAGGGCTTTCATAGCATACGCTTTGCCAGTGAGAGCGGAGAGACAGGTGCAGCCGCGATTCTCCTAGACGGAGAATTAGTTTCAACCGATATAATGCTCGCTGCTCAGGCAGATGGACATGTCATTGAAACGGTGGAAGGCTTGGCGAATGGATTAGATCTTCATCCTCTGCAGAGGGCGTTTATAGAGAATGGCGCAATCCAATCAGGCTATTCCACACCGGCAATGATTTTGGCAGCGAAGGGACTCTTGGATAAGAATCCAGATCCATCGGAAGAGGAGGTTAGGGACGCGCTCTCCGGCATACTTGATCGAGAAACTGGCTACGTAAAGCCAGTCCAAGCCATCCTCATAGCTGCAGCCTATATGCGAGGCGATGAACCTGATATTTCACCTCCCAACGTGTTGACGCCTATTGTGTATACACCGGGCATCGAAGATGATTCAGAGACCGATGATCTTGGCAGTGGGCCATTGGCTGAATTTGGTAGCAGCGGCATCGCTACAAAACCATTGCCCCAAACGAAATTGACTTCCCGTATACCTGAAACAGAGGTCGTGGGTAAGCCTGAGCCTAAAGTAGACGCTATCAAGTTGGCTAAAGGTAATCCTGCATTTGTTGATGATGTCGAATTCCGGGGCATGCTGTATGCGAAGTTGCTGACCAGCCCTCACGCACATGCGCGTATTCTTGATATAGACGATGCCGAAGCCATGACTATGCCCGGTGTCCATGCTGTCATCCATTATAAAAATGTTGACCGTGTCCTCTATGCTTCTGGGGGACAGTCTTACCCAAACCCCCCTCCGTTTGATCAGGTATGTTTTGACAACAAAGTACGATTTGTCGGTGATCGCGTGGCTGCGGTGGCGGCCGAAACGTTGGAAATCGCCGAAGATGCATTAAAACGGATAAAGGTTGAATACGAGGTGCTGCCGGCTGTTTTTGATGAACGAGAAGCGATCAAAACAGGTGCGCCGGTCATTCATGATGAGTCTGACGCCATCGACATACATGATGCTCAACACAATATTGTGCACCATATCGAAGCCCAAGTAGGAGACGTGGAAAAGGCTTTTTTGGAAGCTGACCATGTCTTTGAACACACATACAGGGTTCACCAGGTTCAACAGTGCCCGATGGAACCACACATCGCGATTAGTTATTGGGATGCTGACGAACGGTTGGTCCTCCGAACCTCTACCCAGGTACCATTCCACGTGCGACGAATGGTGGCTCCCTTACTAGGGCTGCCGGTTAAACGAATTCGGGTGATTAAACCTAGAATCGGGGGTGGATTTGGCGCTAAGCAAGAAATGTTGATTGAAGATATCGTCGGCTTGCTCACAATCAAGACAGGCCATCCCGTACGTCTGGAGTTGACCAGAGAAGAAGAGTTCGTATCAAGCCGAAGCCGTCACCCGCAAACGATTACGTATAAATCAGGTGTGAGTAAAGACGGAATCCTAACAGCCCAGAAGATGACATTGCTTGGGAATACGGGCGCATACGGAACGCATGGTTTGACCGTTCAAACTGTTTCGGGCCTGCGTGGTCTTAGTACTTATAATTGTGATAATAAGCAATTTGATTGCAAAGTAATCTACACCAACATCCCGGTCCCAGGCGCTTATCGAGGCTATGGAGCGCCACAGGCGCTTCACGCGCTTGAATGCCACATGGACGAAATCGCGCAAGGACTTGGGATGGATGTCATCGAGTTTCGCCGGAAGAATTGGATTAAGGTGGGCGATGGAATCAATATTGCTCCGCATCTAGGCGAAGGGGATAAAGAAACAGTAACATCGGTGCCAATCGTCTTATCGAGCGCCTTGGCAGAGTGCGTCGAATTGGGACAGCGAGCGATTCGATGGCATCGACGATATGATCCCGAGTGGCGGGTTGTGGCCGATAAACCTTATCTTAGACGTGGCTTGGGCATGGCCGTATGCATGCATGGAACAGCCATACCAGGCTTAGATATGGGCGGCGCTAGCATCAAGATCAATGATGACGGTTCATTCAATGTTCTCGTAGGCGCCACCGATTTGGGTACAGGTTCTGACACCGTGCTGGCCCAAATTGCTGCGGAAGTACTTGGCGTACCTCTTGAAGATATCATCATTTACTCCAGCGACACCGATATGACGCCCTTTGATACGGGTGCATATGCATCAAGCACAACTTACATATCGGGTACGGCCGTAAAATTAGCCGCTGAAGGTGTTCGCGAACAAATAAAAGAACGCGCTGCTTTGATGCTAGGATTGTCGGACTGGCAAGACGTTTCCTTAAGAGATAGGCGTGCTGTGTCGGCTGACGGTCGGTATGTATCGATAGAAGAAATAGCCTTACACTCTTTGCACCAGGACCAGCAGCGGCAGATCATGTATACGGCTTCCTTCGTTTCCAATGATTCCCCACCGCCTTTTGCGAGTCAATTTGTCGAAGTGGAGGTTGATATCCAGACAGGCCAGGTTGAAGTAAAGAAAATGGTGATGGCCGTTGACGCAGGCGTGGTTATCAACCCGCTGACCGCAAGCGGACAGGTAGAAGGTGGTATGACTCAGGCTCTAGGATACGCGCACTGTGAAGAAATGGCCTATGACGAGCAAGGACGTATGCTTAATCCTCAATTTGGACCATATAAGATTTACCGGGCCGATGAAATGCCGGAAATGGATGTGATATTAGTCCAAACCCTTGAACCAACCGGACCTTTCGGAGCGAAGGCCATTGCTGAGATACCAAAAGATGGCCTGGCGCCAGCAATGTCTAATGCGATTTTTAATGCAACTGGCGTGCGCATTCGGGACATTCCATATACACCTGAACGCGTTTATAAGGCGTTGAAAGTAGTTTCTCGTTGAGTTCTATGAGTAGATGAGGAGGCCTGGATAACTTCAGGGTTCTCAATCACCAGTATATTGGATGTGAGTAATAGATTTTAGTAATCAGGAGGAGGCTATGTCACGAGATCGATTAGCACTTTATCTACAAGATGCCCACGAAATATCGGAAGGGATTGAACTAGTAAAATATGCTGAGTCAAAAGGCTTTGAGGCCGTTTGGCAAGCGGAGAGCCGGCTGGTTCGAGATGCTATTGTACCCATGGCGGCCTTCGCATCGCACACCACAAAACTCAAAGTTGCCAGTGGGGTTACTAATAATTGGACTCGCAATATAGGCTTATTGGCAGCAACCTTTCTGACGCTTGATGACCTTGCGCCTGACCGGATAATCTGCGGCATAGGCGCCTGGTGGGATCCATTGGCCAGCAAGGTTGGCATCCAGCGGAGAAAGCCCTTATCGGCAATGCGAGAGACAGTTGAAGTCCTGCGCCGTTTGCTCAATATGGAGACCGTCACTTTTCACGGTGAATTCCATTACGTTGACGGTATCAAGTTGGATGTTGTTCACGGACGAAAAGAAGCGCGAAATGTACCGATCTATATTGGCGCCACCGGCATGAAGATGATGGAATTAGCTGGCGAAGTCGCCGATGGCGTTTGCCTGAACTATCTGGTGAATCCTAAATATAACTTACAGGCCGTGGAAGCCTTGGAAATCGGAGCGAAGAAGGCTGGCAAATCGATCGACGATGTCGACCGGCCGCAGCTCATGATTTGTTCCGTCGATAACGATCGTAAGAAAGCTCTGGATGGCGCGCGCAAGATGATTACCCAGTACTTGGGTCAACAGCCACATTTGATGAAAGCCAGCGGTGTAAGTCAAGAGTTGCTCGACGACATACATCAGGTGTTGACCTGGCCGGCATCAGATGAAGAGATTGAATCGGCTATGCATCTGGTGCCAGATGATGTCGTTCAGATGTGTACTG
>JAHEJP010000446.1 GCA_024638855.1 Chloroflexota bacterium | reverse complement strand
CTGTAATAGCTTCGACGGAGTAACCTCTGCCGTACAGTCGCACTGCTTGTAACTGTGTCCGGATTGGCCCATCAGAGCTTTTTTCATAGGCTTCCATGAGCGCGTGCTGTTGTTGTTCGGTTAATTGAAATTGCCGTTTTCCTGCCATGCGATAAGTGTGCCAGATTCAAGAATTTTGTCTATTAGTACTTCCAAAATGGTGGAAGATACTATCAGAATTCCTGGGGCCTGCTCTGTCATCTTCATCCGCTGTTTGTGGCTCAGACAGCGATGGCAACGATGAAGATCTCGATTGTTGACTAGGAGTGTGCACGCTTCCTGATTCGCCTTCTCTCGGTCTTCACACTGCTTCATAAGGTATGTCAGCTGCTAACCCTTAAACCATCCGTAAAACAGCGAGGCACTGGCTGCCAGTCCTACGATGCCCAAAACACCATAATAAACCGCCATGACTCTAAACATGATGCTATCGGAAAATACCGACGCGATCACCTAAGCAAGGCAGGTTGCCATCATGCCGACGGGAATCCCAAGCCGGAAATAGCGTTTTGGGTCATCCGTAGACATGCCCGTAGTACAGCCAAATTCACAATTGAGCCACGCTTGGACCGGCGGTTATCAGGCAGAGTCCAGGAATTCCGGACAAACCAACTGGGTGGGGAAGATTCGTCCAAAGTATAACCGGATTTGGGGAAAGCTGTACTGGCGAAAATGGGTCAATTAGATTATCCTAACAAAAATTACATCTGGTAGCGACGTAGAAGGACTCACACACTGTCGCTATGCGCGCCAGGTTTACACTCAAAGGAAAGACGACATGAAGGAAGTTAAACTGGTAGCGCTAACTGAACTGGTAAGGGGTGCGAGCTGGGGCCGGGATCATGACATTCAAGATGACCGTCCGATAGTGGAACAACGCTTGGCTGAGTTGCTGAACGAGGGTTGGCAAATAGTTGGGACCGGTGGCGAGATATTGGCTAAGGCGTTTGTTGTACTGGTCCGCGAAAGTTCTTGAGCGGGGCACTTCTGAAGTGCGTTTGTTTTTCCCTGGAACAACGCAAGCACCTGACAATCGGTGCCAGTCCGGAGTAGATTAATCCTCTCCAACGTCAAAAGCATAAGCCATGGCTTGCTCGAACGTCATGATCCTTCCTCTATGCCAGGCTGCATCGAAAGTACCGGTGTCCATTAGCTGGCAAACCTGGGCAATGTAGTCGTCTATCTCTACCCGGTCGGCCGGTTGCAAGGTGACGGCCATTCTTTCAAAAATCCCTTCCGAAGCGCCCAGCAGCGTGGCTGCCTGCTCAACCCGCCCTAGCGATGCCAACGGACCCGCTAACATCGATAAAGCGATGGCACTGTGGTATTCAAGCTTGAGCTTATGCAACAGCTCCAACCCGGCCAAACAACAACTTTCTGCCTGCCGGTAATCTTCTTGTCCCTGGGCGACGTAACTCAAGTTCATTAGGGCGATGGCCTCACGACGCTTGTTGCCAGTTTCGCGGCAGATGGCAAGTGATGACTCGTATGCCTCCTTGGCTCGTCTTGGATCCCCCACCAAACGGCTTAACTCGCCAAGTTGATTGTAACCCCAGGCCAGTCCCGACTGGTTGCCAGCCTCTCTGAAGAGGGTCAAAGCTTCCTCGATCATTGGAAAACCATCCCGGTAAGTCTCTGGTTGGATGGTCATATGGGCGCTGAGCCAAAACAAAGCCCAGGCGCAGCCAACCTTGTCCCCAGATTCCCGGGCAACGTTCAAAGCCTGTTGATTCCAACCCTTGCCCCTGACATGATCGCCAACGGCAAAAGCCAGCATGCCGGCGCCATTAAGCACCTTAGCCTGGAATACAGGCGAGATAATTTCGCTTTCGAGCTGATCCAGGGCCAGTTGAATCCACTTTTCACCCTCAGATATTGGCCCTTCATAGTACCAAAACTCAGCTAGAGCTCCGACCAGGCCTAATCCTAGTTCAGCATCACCACCGCCTATGGCCCAATTGATGGCTGCCCGCAGATTGTCGTACTCGATCCTGAGACGCGCCGACCATCGTTCTTGATCAGGTCCCCTCAACTCCGGTTCTGCTTGCTCGGCCATTTCGGAGAAGAAGACAGCGTGCCGTTGCCGAATTACCTCCTCTTCATCTTCTTCCAGAAAACGCTCGCGAGCGAACTGATGGATCGTATTCAGGAAATGAAAGCGCACTGTTTCATCCGGTCCATCCATCCGTTGTAGCAGACTCTTGTTTAGCAATGACTCGATGCCGGTCAGTACACTCAAACCAAGGCCAGGTTGGCATACCTCCATTAGGGCCTGTAAACTGCACCCTCCCTGAAAAACAGACAACCGGGCAAACAGCTTCTTTTCATCCACATCCAGCAGGTCGTAGCTCCATCCAATGGCCGCTTTTAATGTTTGATGCCGGAGCGCTAAGTCACGTGAACCACCGGATACGATTTCCAACGATTCCTCAAGAAGGGAAAGCAAATAGCTAGGTGGATAGACCTTTACTCGGGCAGCGACTAGTTCAATCGCCAGCGGTAATCCATCAAGGCGGATACAAATTTGGGCCACGTCCCAAGCATTCTTCTCCGTCAGCCGGAAGTTGGGATTAGAAAGTTGGGCGTGGCGGACGAACAAAGCCACCGATTCATATTGGGATAGTTCGGCCGTCGACTCCAGCCGATCGGGGACGTCCAATGGCAATACTGGGAACTCTTGCTCACCATAGAGATGCAAAATCTCTCGACTGGTCACTAAGATATCCAGACCAGGGACCGTGACAATCAGCTCGCCGACGACAGGCGCAGCTTCGATGAGGTGTTCAAAATTATCTAACAACAGTAAACAATGACGATCGCGTAAATGATCTGTTATGCTATCTACAGGCGACCTGGCTGGACCTTCTTTGAGTCCCAACGTCCGGGCGATCCGGCCGGCGACCAGGTCAGAAGTAAATATCGGGGCCAGGTTGACGAAGAAGATCCCATCCTGGTAATACTCTGACAAAGCCCGAGCCGTTTGCAGGGCCAGGCGGGTTTTACCCACACCTCCCGGCCCAGTGAAGGTCACCAGGCGACAGTCAGGTGTTTTGAAAAGAGTAACGACCTCGGCTAATTCCCACTCCCGGCCGATAAACGGCGTCGGTCGATCAGGTAAGTTACTTGGCAGCGCTGACCGGGCAGTGACTGGTAGTTCAGCCGGTTGGCCTCTCTCAATGGCTTCCAGGGCCACACCTACCCGGCGAATCGATTGAATACGCTCCGTCCGATCCTTGGCTAACATAAGTTCAATCAAGCGTACTAAATCAGGGGGAAGGTCCGGACGGAGTTGGTCCAGAATCGGAGCCGGTTCATTCAAGATAGCATTGATCAACCCGGCCGTATGGCTGCTCTCAAAGGGTAATCGGCCAGACAACATTTCATACAGCATAACCCCGAATGACCAGATATCGGTCCTTTCATCCGCCTCTTCTCCGAGAAACGACTCGGGTGGAACGTAGGCCAGGGTGCCGGCAAATCCACCTGGATGGGAGAGGGTCGTACGCTCCACATAATGAGCAATGCCAAAATCACTCAAAAGCGGAGTTCCGTCTTCGGCAAGCAGTACATTCTGTGGCTTCAGGTCACGGTGAATAATGCCGAGACGATGCGTGCGAGTCAGGGCATCGGCCAGATCTAGACCAATTTCTAGGACACGTTCAACCGGGGGTCGGGGATTTTCTCGCAAAAGATCATGCAGCGATCCCCCTTCAACGAACTCCATGATAAGGTAGTGGACGCCATCCTGTTCGATGACGTCTAGCCAATTAACGATGTTGGGATGATTTAGTTGGCGCAGAGCGTCACCCTCACGGAGAAAGCGGTCCAGTAGGGAGGGATGATCTGTTAAAACTTCCGGTTTGAGCATCTTGATGGCCACTGGCCGGCTTAACTGCTGATCCAAGCCACGGAAAAGTGGACCCATCATCCCCTGGGCGATGAGGTTGACGACGGCATAACGATCGCCGAT
>JAHEJP010000445.1 GCA_024638855.1 Chloroflexota bacterium | reverse complement strand
ACATCATCAATGGCCGACCACCTGAGAAGGATCAAATTCTACTCACGCCAGAATTAGTCGTTAGAGAATCCAGTGTGGCAGCATTAGCTATCTGAAGGAGGTGAAAAGCAGGTTCGATCAATTAGGAAAGGTAAACAACAAATCACAATATCGTTTTTTTACTATACCTATCAGGAGGTTGATAGAAGATGAAGAAAGTCCTCTTTTTAACACTGGCAGCGCTGAGCATCATTTTAATACTTGCGGCTTGCCAACCGGAAACCGTTGAGGTCACGCGCGTCGTCACCGAGACGGAGGTCCAAGAAGTAACGCGGGTCGTCACCGAAGTGGTCGAAGGTGAAGCCATGGAGGTAACACGCGTGATCACCGAAGTGGTCGAGGTGCCAGCCGAAGAAGGCGACAAGACCGTCATCAATTTCTGGAGCACAGATAATGAAGCAGAACGCGTAGAAGTTTATGAAGATATCGCGGCTCGTTTCATGGCCGAGAATCCCGACATCGACTTGCGCATATTGCCTATCACGGAGGCAGAGGTAAGCCAACGCATTGCCACGGCCCAAGGGGCCAATCGCTTACCCGATATCGTGCGCATGGGTATTGAGCGCGTGGCCGCCTTTTCGGCCGAAGGCATTCTGGATCAAGATGCCGCTGCTGCCGTAATCGCCGCCGTTGGCGAAGATGACTTCCGTACCGGTCCATTGGCCATGGTCACCGATGCCGCCACCGGCAATTATGCCGCCGTTCCCTTCGATGGTTGGATCCAGGCCATCTGGTACCGTCAGGATCTTTACGACCAACTAGGGCTGGAACCGCCGATCACCTGGCAAGCGATCCAGGCATCGTGCGAGGCACTGGTCGGTGAGGGTAATCTGCTTTACGGCATAACGCTGGGTACCGATCCTGGACAGAATTACGGCCATCAAGTTTTTGAGCAAGTAGCCATTTCCAATAATGCCTGGCCCTTTGACGAAGATGGCAATGTCACTATGGACACGCCGGAAATGATCGAGGCGCTGCAGTTCTATACAGATTTGCAGAATTGCGCGGCCCCAGGCCCGCAATATTGGCAGGGCGCCCGCGAACTATACCAGCTTGACCAGAGTGGTATGCTTTTCTACAGCACCTATATCATGGACGACCTGGTAGACGGTTCTGGCCTGGCAGATGGTGGTCAGATTGAAATTGCCGTCGATGAGCTCGCTGCCAACACCGGCTTTGCCTCGGAAATGGTAGGCCCCAATGGTTCAGCTTCTTACGGCCAGTTGGTCACGATGGCCATCATGCAAGGCGCCGATCCGGCCGCCCAGAAAGTGGTGGAATTCTTCTTGACGGAAGGATACGCCGATGTCCTCGGCCTGGCGCCGTTTGGCAAGGTCCCGGTTCTGGAGAGCGCTGTTGAACCGTGGAAGAACTCCAGTGAATATTTCGCCAACTACTCTGACGAAACACTGGAACAAATTGCCAATGGCTACGACACGATGCAGCGCTGGCTCTTCAGGCCAGATTACGATGCAACCGAACGGGCCGTCGTAGGCGACATCGAAGGTCGTTTGCTCATCCCCACGGTCATCAGCAACATCGCCTTGGAAGGAACCATGACCCCGGAAACGGGCGCCGCCTTCCTCCAAGAGCAAGTGGAAGCGCTACTGGCCGAACGCACGAGCGAATAAGGTGTCGCGATTTTCGCCTACTGTTTGTTTGATCGTTATTAGTTAAAAGGTAATCGGTGTTCGCAGCTTTGAACGCCGATTACCTGTCATAATCGGAGGGCTGATCTATGTCCACAGCGATGTCCACGTCCGAGGAATCCGGCGCAACTTCGAGACAGAAAAAGAGTTGGCGGCAGCGTTGGCAATCCCAAGGCGCAAGTGAAACCCGCCTGGCCTGGATGCTGATATTGCCGACGGCCGTTATCGTCTTTGGCCTGGTCATCTTTCCTGCCATCTTCAGCATCTGGATCAGTTTTCATAAGGTAGGCTTGAACGACCTCAATGATGTATTCAACACGGAGTTCGTTGGCCTAGATAATTTTCGGTCTGTCATTAACGATTTTGCTTTTAAACCCGGACCTTTGCCTGTGGATTGGGCTGAAGCCAATCTATTGCAAAAGATCGGCTTGATTTTTACGAAGTGGAGTTGGGGAGCGGCGATCACATCCATCGTTTATTCATTCCTGTCAACAGCATTGACTGTTCTTCTCGGATTGGGTGCTGCTTTAATTCTAAACCACCCATTTCGGGGGCGTGGCGCAGCTAGAGCTGTTTTTTTGGTACCCTATATTGCTCCCATCGTTGGCGTCGCTTTCGTCTGGCGCTGGATACTCGATCCCCGGCCATCTGGCGTGCTCAATGACATACTAATTAGATTAGGCCTTATCGATCTACCGGCGGCCTATCTTTCGGTGCGTGGACTGGCTTTGCTCCTGGTCATTGTCTTCACCGGCTGGCGCTACTTCCCTTTCGCCATGCTCATGATCCTGGCCCGTCTTCAGGCAGTAGATAACACGTTGTATGAGGCGGCCGAAGTGGATGGGGCTTCTACCTGGCAAAAATTCTGGTTCGTCACCTTGCCTGAGCTACGCTATGTCCTCGGCGCTATCTTCTTATTGCGCCTGATATGGACCTTCAATAAATTCGACGACATCTTCTTGCTCACGGGCGGCGGCTTTGGCACAAAAGTTCTGCCGACTCTGACAGTGGAATTCAGCTTCCGATTGCTCGACTTTGGCAAAGGCGCGGCAACGGGCATGATCCTGCTAGCGATTCTGATAGTGTTTCTGATTTTTTACGTCGGCATCGTGATGAGAAATGTGGAGGACTAAGATGAGTAAAAAATCGAACCAAGATTATGAAAAAATGACACCCATCGATCGCCTCGGTCGTTGGCTCACTTGGAAGCGGTTCATCCTTTTAATGGCTTTAAGCATGTTTCTCATGGTCATCGTCTTTCCATTTTATTGGATGATCAGTTCATCATTTAAGTCGGAGGCTGAAATCGGCGGACGAGAGCCGGTATATGTTCCAGCCGAACTCCGGACAGATGCCTATCAGGAGTTGTTCGACCCCGATCATCCCAGTTACTGGAATTTCGCTAAGAGCATCCTCAATAGTCTGATCATCTCCATACCCACGGCTATCATCGCCGTCATTTTATCGGCCTTGGGCGCCTATGCCATCGCCCGCCTGGCCTTCCGCGGCAAGAACGTCATGCTCAACGGTATTTTGCTGATATATCTATTCCCCGGAGTGTTGATCATCATCCCGCTATTTGCCATGGTAGCTAACCTGGGTAGAGCATTCGGTTTCGATGTACAGGACAACTTGGGCGTCCTGCTCTTCACCTACCTGGCCCAAACATTGCCGGTCGCTCTCTATATGTTGGTCAATTACTTCCGGACAATTCCCGATGAAATTGAACAAGCGGGCCTGATCGATGGTTGTAGCCGTACCGGCGTCATCTGGCGCATCACGCTCCCTCTAGCCATCCCCGCTCTCATCTCCGTTTTGATATATGCCTTCATGATTGCCTGGAACGAATTCCTTTATGCTTTTGTCTTTCTCAATAGCCGCGAGATGTTCACTATGCCGATCATCGTTAACGCCATCGCTGGCGCGCCTAGCCCACGGCCTCATGTGGTCATGGCTGCCTCGACCATCATGACCTTGCCCGTTATTTTCCTCTTCTTGGGAATGGAGCGTTACCTGGCTGAAGGCCTGGCGGCAGGTGGGGTAAAAGGTTAAGATGAGCAGAGTCGGCATTCTACATTACAAGGTGGGTGGCACGGACGGCGTCTCGCTGGAAATTGATAAATGGGCCGAAGTTCTGAAAGAGATGGGGCACTCAGTCTATCTCTGCGCCGGGGAAATAGGCAATGTCGAAGGCACGGTCATCAAAGCCATCTTCCATCACCGGCCCGACGCAGAGCGTTTGTATCGCAACACCTTTATCGCCTTGAGTGATTACGACGAGGCAGTCTACAACTTTGAAATTCATCACCTAGCCGAGGTGATCGA
>JAHEJP010000093.1 GCA_024638855.1 Chloroflexota bacterium | reverse complement strand
ACTGTGCCGGCCGGGCGGACGGCCGCCAGGCATAATTCCTGCACCGTCGGGCTGCCCACCGCCTCAAAAACGGTGTCGGCCCCACGCCCACCGGTTAACGCCTGGATCTGCCCGACCACGTCCGGGCTGTCCATCAAAACGTCGGTGGCCCCGAATTCCCGGGCTAGCTCACCCTTCACCTCACTGGTATCAACGGCGATGATCCGGCCGGCGCCGGCCAATTGGGCGCCCATAATGATGTTCAGGCCCACGCCGCCGGCGCCGAATACAGCCACGCTGCTGCCCGGCTCCACCGGGGCCGTATTGAGAACAGCGCCAACGCCGGTGGTCACGGCGCAGCCGATCAGGGCGGCCACATCAAAAGGCAACGATTTGTCCAGGACCACGCAACATTCCTGGGGCACGACGGTGTAGTCGGCGAAACAAGCCAGGGCGCTGAAGCCGTAGACGGGCCGGCCGTCTTTGGAAAGGCGGGTGGTGCCGTCCATCATGGTGCCGGCCCAGATAGGCTCAACGAAGGTCGTACATAGGCTTGGCCGGCCGCGATGGCAGTAGAAGCAGTCGCCGCAATTGGGCGCCCAGTTCAGGGCCACATGATCGCCTGGCTTGGCCCGAGTGACGCCCGGCCCGACGGCCTCCACCACCCCGGCGCCTTCGTGACCCGGCACTACCGGCATGGCGTGTTGCGTATCGCCGGTTACCAGGTGCCAGTCGCTGTGGCAGACTCCGGCCGCGGCGATGCGCACCAGCACTTCCCCGGCCCTGGGCGCTTCCAGGTCCAGGCTCTCTATCTGAAAAGGTCTATTCGTTTCGTAGAGTACTGCCGCTTGAATCTTCATCGTCTTACCTTTGGCTTTCTAGAACCTGTTTCAATCGTTTCATATTGTTGGATAGTGGACGCATATAGATGCGCCGGACGATGGGCTTGGGTACCAGGCCCCAAAAGTCGCCCAACTGGGGGCGGAATAAAAAAGTCACCCGGGTCCCGCCATCCACCGTTTGCCAAATCTGGCCGCCTTCGGCCTGTACGGCTGCGGTAGGCGTGCTCTCATACATCACCTTGCGATTCGGTTCTTAATCGGTGATGACGTATTCGTTGGTGAAGCGCCGGCCCATATACTGTTTGGCGTAGCGCCGGGGCCATTCTGTTCAGGCGTCTGGGACCACTCCTTGAGATAAGGTTGCCATTCGTGTTCCTTGTCGATGTCGTCCATTTAAGCGAACACTTCTTCGACCGGCCGGTTTATCACGATGCTATCTTCCAGTTCCAGGGTGAACATCGAAAACTTTCTCCTGTCCTGCGTACCAGACTAGATACCTATATCGTCGACGCTAGTCTGGTCTAAGAAGCCCGGCCTGTCAAGCGAAGGTGGCTAACAGCGGGTGCCTGATGGCCGGCGGCCGTTAGCAGGCGACGGTCACTGGCGGGGCGAAACCCGCTTGGAAGTGACCGCCACCTAAGATGGCGATACAATAAAAGGCAAAGGAGAATATAATGGCTGCAACCCCATCCAATATGATCCCACTGGGTACCCAAGCCCCCCAATTTAACTTGCCCGACACTGTCTCTGGCCAGATGATGAGCCTGAAGCAACTTAAGTCTGATCAGGCCACGGTGGTGATGTTTTTATGCAATCACTGTCCCTACGTAAAGCATGTCAACGCCGGTTTGGTGGAATTGGCCAATGATTACCTGACCCTGGGCGTTTCCTTCGTTGGCATCAGCTCCAATGATGTGGAAGCCTACCCCGAAGACGGCCCGGAGCAGATGAAAGAGGTGGCCCAGAAACTGGGCTACCCTTTCCCCTACCTGTACGATGAGTCTCAGGAAGTGGCCCGTGATTACCAGGCCGCCTGCACGCCCGATTTTTACCTGTTCGACGGCGAGATGAAGCTGGTCTACCGGGGACAAATGGACGGTTCCCGGCCTAACAGTGGCCAGCCGGTCACCGGGCAGGATCTGCGCGCGGCATTGGACAGCCTACTGGCAGGGCGGCCGGTGAATCCCGACCAAAAGGCTAGCATGGGCTGCAATATTAAGTGGCGTGAATAAAGCTGAAAAGGCTTTTCTCCACCTAGAGAATGGGAGCGCAGGCCACCATCCTGCGCTGCTAAGGAAAGGTTCTCTTGAATCAATTCGTCGAATATTTGAACTCCGCCGAAACTGTCGTTCTGGACGGGGCCATGGGCACCATGCTCATGGCTGCGGGACTGTCTGGCGGCGCGCCTGAAGAGTGGAATGTCAGCCACCCTGACTCAATCCGGGCCGTTCACCGCGACTACATCGCGGCCGGCTCACGCCTCATCCTGACCAACTCCTTCGGCGGCACCCGTTTTCGCCTGGAAAGTCATGGTCTGGCAGATCAGGTGGTCGAGCTTAACCGGGCCGCGGCCGAGGTGGCCCGGGCCGAAGCCGATGCTGCACCTTTCCCGGTCTTTGTCGCCGGCTCCATGGGTCCCACCGGCGAGCTTATGACTCCCTTTGGGAAGCTGACCTATGAGGACGCCCGGGAAGCTTTCGCTGAGCAAGCCCAGGGTTTGGCGGCCGGAGGCGTAGACGTCCTGTGGGTGGAGACGATGAGCGATCTCAACGAGGTCAAGGCGGCTGTGGAAGGAGTTCGCTCGGTCAGCGACCTGCCCATTGTAGCTACCATGAGCTTCGATACCAATGGGCGGACGATGATGGGCATCAAGCCCGAACAGGCGGCCCAGGTTTTGGGCGAATTGGATTTGCTGGCCATGGGCGCTAACTGTGGAGCCAAACTGGCCGATACCGAAGCGGCCGTGCAAGCTATGCACGAGGCCTACCCCCAGATGATCATCGTGGCCAAGGCCAACGCCGGCATTCCCCGCATGGAAGGTGATGAGCTGATCTACGACGGCACGCCCGAGGTGATGGGCGCTTATGCACAACGAGCCCGAGCGGCCGGCGCACGGCTCATCGGCGCTTGCTGCGGCAGCTCGTCCGCTCATATCCAGGCTATCGACAAGGCGTTGAGCTGATCACCACCAAAGGGAAGTAGTAGAACATGCCCGCCCGTAAAACGCGCCGTCTCCTGGCAACGGAAACCCGGGGCTTTCACCCCCGCTACTTATTGTCCAAAGTCTTGATGGCTCCTTTGCCGCCTTATACCGGCGGCCGGCTACGCCGTTATCTGCTGCGGTTGGCCGGTTTTTCCATCGGCTCGGGGACCGTCATCTTGGGTTCGCCCACTATCGTCGGTGCCCGGCCGCTGCACCAGCACCTGGTAGTGGGGGAAGATTGTTATCTTGGCCTGGGCTGCTTCTTTGACCTGGCCGACCATATCGTCATCGGCGACCGGACCACCCTGGCTCCCCAGGTCATGCTGTTGACCGGCACTCATGAGATCGGCTCGGGCATCGCTCGTCGGGGACCGCTCTTAACCCGGCCCGTCACCATCGGTAGCGGCGTCTGGTTGGGGGCTCGCTCTATAGTTTTGCCAGGCGTTAACATCGGCGATGGCGCCGTGGTCGCTGCTGGCGCGGTGGCGACCGAAGATGTCGCTGCCAATTCAGTGGTCGGCGGTGTCCCGGCCAGGCTTATCCGTTATCTTGACGAAGGCTGACGGCAAAATAAGCGGTTGTCCGTAGTAGTTCATTCGCCAAGTAGAAAAAGTTAGCTAAATAGAAGTCGAAACGTGAAAGCTGCTAGTCATTCTCAACGTTATGATCCGCGATGGAAAATCATGGCAACAAAAGCCTGAAACTGCTTGAATTCTAAATATTTGGTATACAGTTGCTCCAAGGCGTCCTTTGCCTAAATCGCATAGCAATTCGGAATCCCTCTGAAATTGCCGGGCAAGAGGGATTTCGGCCTTTCAACAAGGCTCTGCGGTCGAAATGACAATTATCTCAACTCAATGACCTTGTAGATTTAGCAAATGCGCCATTTAGATAGACAGCGCCTCGATGGCTTCCTTCAACTCCGACGGCCTAAAACCGTAGGGACCTAATCCTCCGGCGTAAACCACGCGGCCGTCCGACGCCACCAGGTAGAGGCGGGTCGGGCTGGCGGCGTAGGCTTTATTGACGGGATCGTCTATCTCATCCACGTAGGTGAGGATGCCGTATTGTAGTGACTCTTGGCAACGGCCGGCAACCGCTCGCCGTTCCTCAAGGGTCTGGGGATCGTAAACATCGGTGGCAGCCCTGGGGAAGACTCGCTTGATGATCTGGCCCTGCAAACCTTCACCAAACCACCAACCATCGACCGGATGGGCTTCGCGAATATAGATCATCAAGAACTTGACCCGCTCATGGTATTGGGCGTAAAGATCGTGGAGACTCACGGTCCCCTTGACGAAAGGAGGTCAGGTGAAGCTGCCGAAGATCAGGGCTACCGGCTTCTGGCCCTGGAAGTCGGAGAGACGCACGCTATGTTGGCCAGTTACGTCCCACAATTCAAAATCAGGGGCCATGTCACCGGCTTTGGGCGCCAGGGTATCGTACTTTTTCTGCCAAATCGCGAATTGTTTGCGATAGTGATTGGCTTTTCGCAACGATTCAAACATATTCTTTCTCCAAGTGGTGGTGGGTGATGGCTATTCCTCTTGAGATTGTAACAGGCGCAAAAGGGAACGCCGGGCCAATAGGCTGGCGCTGATCTTGCCCAGTACAGGACCATCTTCGCCGACCACAGGCATGGCCGAAATGCCGTGATGTTCCAGCTTGCGGATCACGTCCAAGTATTTATCGCCGGTACGGGCGGTGATCACTTCATGGGTCATGATTTGTGACAAGCGCGTATCGTTTGGCGCATCCTGGGCGGTGGCCCGGGTGATGTCCCATTCGGTCACGACGCCGACCAGTTCGTTATTTCCATTGATCACGGCCAGAATAGTGCTGTTGGAGCCGACCAATAACGCGGCCGCTTCCTGAACGGTGCTGCCGGCCGAGATGGTAGGGATGGGGTCCATGATATCGACCACGGTGCGGTCGCTTTCGCGAGAGTAGATGCGGCGGATGCTGATGCGCTCGGCCGCTTCGCAGGGCAACATGTCGTGATCGCTGACCAAGAGGTCGATCAGCTCGCGCATATTATTACGAATAGCATCGTCGCGGTATTTTTCGGCCGCCAGCAGCCGGTGTCCGGCTAATTCGGCCAGATCGGCGGCGTGTTGGTCCAGCCAACCATCCACGGCCGAGCGGTCGCCCAACATCCCCTCGGGAATGCGCAGGTGACCGGGCGTCTTGATCAAATGCTCCTGGGAAGCGTAGATGACGCCGCCGGAGTTGACCAGGTAATCGGTGGCGATGAGCACGCCCCGCTGCCTGTAAACGTCGCGTTCCATACGGGCCCGGGCCGCCTTGCGGGCTGGATCGGGCGAATAGGTGTTGGCTCCTTCGACGATGACGGACCAATCGCCCATCCGGTCGGTGGTCATGCAGGGGCCGGTTGAGGAATCGGTGTCCAGGTAATTGGCGATGGGCGCGGCCGGGATGAGGCAGAAAGCCGATTCACGCAGCAGGTCATCGGCTGAAGTGGCGTATTTGGTAGCGGTGGGTCCGCGAGAGCCGGCCAACTGCTGCTGGTAATAGGGACGGGTCACGGTGCCGCCCTCCTGCCACATCTGGAACAGGCGCCCGGCCGGCAGCCCGCCTCGATCATAAAGATAACCCAGGTAATCGCTGGCCCCGGTCACCCGGGAACCGGGCAACATCTCCTGTGAGATACGGGCAGCGTGAGCGCCGACGGCGCCAAAACCCTGGATGAGCACATCCAATTCACTTGGAGCAGGCACTTTCAAATTGGCGAATTGGGGCAGGCCAGCCAGGCGAGGCATCTCCTTCAATAATTCGTGCAGCGCCACGACGCAGCCGCCGGCGGCCGCACCGAGTTCGTCGATGCGGTTGCCGCCCATATCTACCGGCTTAGAGAGGGCATTGTCCAGGCCGTTTTCGATGGCCACAGTCTTCATGTCGGCGTCGTTGGTGCCAACGTCCGGACCGGGTAAATAGATGCCGGTGTAGCGGTTGATGAGTCGGGCGAAGCCGCGGACCACGGCTGTGTGGTCGGCCGGCGATAACTCACCGGCTACGATGCCTGATTTGCCGCCGCCATAAGGCAGGCAGGCGGCCGCATTCTTGAGGGTCATCCCCCGGGCCAGGTTGTGGATGGCCGCCGGGCTGATGTCGGGCAACATGCGGATGCCGCCCATCGACGGCCGGCCCATGGCCAGGTTATCGACCACCAGGTAGCCGCCGATCGGCAAATCGGCCCCTTCATCCCACATGCAAACTACCAGGCTAGGTCCTAATTTATCGACCACGATGTCCAGACGAGCTAGCTGATCGACGTCCAGCGGGCCAAATTCCAGATAGCGACGGTCGCCATCGCGTATTAGCCGGTTTTGGAAAGTGCGTTCGGGCAGCCGCTCCTGTAAAAAAGTTTTCATATGATTCGGTATCATCGATTTCTCTCCGAAATGGTGTTCAGAGCAGGTAATAGGCCACGGTCACTGACCGGCCGGCCTGCTTCCGCGAATGTGTTGATGCTACCTACATATTTACTCGATTTTAAAGCCGGCTCCTAGTGCCAAAAATCAATGACCGGGCAAACGAATGTCACTTGTTGGTCAGCCAGGCCTTTTTCTGGCTCTCTAGACCGCCCCCCAGGCTGTTTTAGCGACTGTATTGCCGGCCAAACTCGTAGACATAGCGAATGGCTTGCGGCTCGTCGTGGAAATGACCAGGGAATCTCGATTGAAGCGTCGTGACGATCTCTTTCACCGTGGCCCGGCCGTCAATCTTGCCCAGGATGAAGCGATCGATCTCGCCGTCTTGGACGAGGGAAGGCCGGAAACCGGTTATGTGCTCCGCTAAGCGCCCGGCATACAAAGAATCGTCGATGGCACTGGATTGGTCGAAATCCGCCCTAATTTGCCCAGGCTCGGCCGCGGATAAGAAACGCGTGTGCCAGCGCCAGATATATTCTTCGCCCACCAACTCGGCCCCGATAGACAGATTGATCGGGCCCCCTTCGGCGACGGGTACGGGTTCAAGCAGCGGGAAGAAAGCGCGGCCGTAAACTTCGGCTATCTTGTCCGTCTCTGGCCCGTTGGAGAAACCGATAGCTTCCGTGAGCTGGGCGTCAAACCAGAGCAACCAGCCGTGGGCTATGCCATCGCGCCGGGCTTCATAGACCAGGTTTGAGTTAGCCACATTAGGATCTTTTATTGAAGTGTAATCCAAGGTGGCCCAAAGCTGCGGTTCGGTTAACAGGTTTCCGGGCCGGATAGTCTCCGTGCCGGCCGTATCCCAACTGTTTAGCACCAGCTGTTTGACCGGTGCCATATCCAGGCCGTAAGGTGACTGCCAGGGCTCGATTAAGCCGTTATACACATTTCGAGCTTCAACCAGGGCTGCCCACAAAGTGTCGCGGCGGGGGATAAGTAAACCATCGGCCGCCAGGTGGCGCTGCCGGGCATCGATGATCGCGGGGATGTGTTGACCGTATAGGGGCAGGGCACCGCGCAAATCGGAGACGATGATGTCGGCCGGTTCGGGAAGCGTTACATGGCTGGAGAGATTCTGGATAAACTGGATTCGGTCGAGAAAACCGTTGACCCGGGCCACTTCTCGAGCCAGGTGGATGGCCTCGCTGGGCTCGATGGCGTAAACCTGGCGGGCGCCAAATTTACAGGCCAACAAAGCGTGAATGCCCGTCGCCGCACCAATATCCAATACGACCGAATCCGGCCTGATCGCCGCTTTTAGCGCATAGGCATATGGGTCGATGCGCGTCTTGTCGGCGATCATGTTACCGTATTCGCTTAAGCTGTAATCGCTTAAGTTGGTTAGCATTGTCTGTTTTTTTGGTCAGCGCGAGCGTAATAATAAAGCGCCTGTTGCGCCCCTTACAGGTCTAGTAGCTCCTTTTTCTTGGCTGCGAACTCTTCATCGGTGATGATGCCATCATCCCGCAACTTCGCCAGCCGCTCGAGCTGCTCGATATAATCATCCTCATCTTCTTCGGCATCGGCCGCATCGACATAGTCAAATTCTTCATCTGTCATCTCTTGTTTATCGATGCCCAATTGGTCCATGGCCTGGTCGAGTTCTTCATCACTCAGGTCTTCGGCTTTTTTGCCAGTCTGCTCTTCCACCCGTTCCACGTCTTTTTTACTGAGCTTGTAAGCGCCTAAAGCGATCAGACCGCCAGCCAGAATGATCCTTCTTCTTCTGCGCCGACGTCGCCGGCGCCGCATTCTATGCACCATCCTGGTCGCCATTCTTCTGGCTGCCATCCGACCGGGCCCTGGCCCTCTACGTCTCATCATTGTTAACCTCCAATTATTCTGAGTGAAATAGTCTCTGTTTTTACCAAAAAATCTTGAAAAATCTATTACCGTGATACACTATAGCCCTTTAAGGCGGGCGCGCAAAATGCCAGCTTAACTTTGATTGGGCTGTGATCCACTGAATCATAAACCCTTCAGGATCTGGTCGCCTGCAGGCCGAAGAGTTTGAGTAGCTTTTTAATGGCGATGACCAGGGCAAAAGCAAAGATAAAGCAGGTCAGCACCGACCCGGAAGAGAATTGGGAAACGACTTCGAGGGGAATTTTACAAGGTGCAGGAGGGCCGGGCCCCGAGCCATCCAATTCCTATCTGGGTTGGCAGGCGCGGGCCGCGAATGTTGCGGTTAACGGGCCGACTGGCCGATGGTTTGTTGGTCTCACACAATTACGTGCCGCCGCAAAGGATGGGCGAGATCAATGACTTGATCGACGAGGGCGCCCAGGCTGCCGGCCGTTCGCCGAACGAGATCCGGCGGGGGTATAACTTGATGGGCATCATCGCCACCGGCATGGGGGATGCTGCTCTGGCCGAATATCGGACGCGGGGTGAATACGTGAGCGGTACGGTCCAAGAGTGGGTCGACAAGATCGGCCAATGGCTCCAACTTAACCGGCTGGACACCTTCATTTTTTGGCCCGTAGCCGGTGACCAGCAGTTGCAGATGGAGATATTTGTTAAGGAAGTGGTCCCGGCCGTGAAAGAGGGGCTTGGCTAAGTGAGTGGATAAGGGTGTCTCGGGCGGGTTGCCCATGCCTTCGACATCCTTACCTTATCTTGGTGTCTACGAAATCAGGGTCAGCTCAAGCTTCACGTACTTTGATAAGGCAAAAAAATCCCCCTCTAGACTTTTGCCTAGAGGGGGATTCGATCTTGAAAAAGATTCTGTCTAGTTGACGGGGAATGGTTTAGGTCTTTGCTAAGCGACGATTGAACAGAAGCATCAGGACGGTAACTCCGACCACAGCCGTTAGCAATAACAGAAGGACCGATCCCCACAAACTGGTGGCGGCCGCCGATACCGAGGAAAGTGTCACGGCCGTGGGTGGATCAGGAGGCAGACTTAGGCTTGTGACCAGGCCATGCCACAAAGCGCTTACGCCTATTTGTCCAGGCAAATCATAAGATTCGATCTGGAAACAGACCCAGGTTGAGCCCGCCGGTATCAAGAGGCTATCCTCAAAAACATCATACTCAGCTTCACCATTATCGTTGGCCTTGCTATAAAATGGAAAATTGCCGCTGCCGTCGCTCGCCTCACTGATTTCGACGCCGATGTTGACGATATCAGTGGTAGGCACCGGTCCAGAACCTATCTGGTACCAGATGCTATTGGGTCGCGTTTCATTTTCGACTCCGCTAACGTACATGATAAACCTCAAATCCCTATCATTTCTCGCCACTTCAAACTCCTGGCATACTAGCTGGGAGTAGGGACCGTATACACCGGTCCAGCGTGAGTGAAAGCCATCAAGGCCCCAAAAACGAGAGATGAGTCGGTTTTCGAAGGTGCTCGAGAAAGATGTAACGGCCACTGTGGCACCATGGTTTTCGACCATGGTCAAACCCGAGATCACAAGGGTATTGAGACCAGGGCTGAATGCCGCTTCAGGTAAGTAGGCGACATAGACATAGTGATTCGAAGCACAACAATTGGCAAAGGCCTCCTCAGATACAAAGGCGGTGTAATCCTTCGCGCCTGTGCTGTTGCCGTTGCTATCGGTGATGTCCACCGTGATGGTATCATCACCATTCGGGCTGCGACCGGTCCAGGTTATGGTAGCGGTTGTGGGTGTGCCCGGCACGTCGATAATCGCATTACCTACTCCCGTATCGAACAATCCGACCGAGACGGATGTGATTCTTAGGTTGCCGACCCCCGTGTTTATTAACCTGATCGAATTTTCAGCAGCCAAGGCGACGTTGACAATTGCCAGTAACATTAATGCGGCGACAATAAATGCTATGAGCAGATACCAGCCTTTCCTATTTATGAATCTTGCGTTTACCATTGAAGATTCCTCCTAATTTTATGATTCCGATGAGACCTTAATTACGACGACAAGCGCTGAAAACTGGTAGCCAAATAGCGCGTACCATGAGAGAACAGCTCCATTGTACACTAAGACTCCCCATATTTCTAGTACTAAAGTCAGATGACTCAGGGCCTTTACATAGTAGCCTGAAAAAGTAAAATAAAGAGAATATTTCTCCGATAGGACAAAGTTTGTTCCACCGATCCGCACGACGGTTGGCTGGTCCCAGATACCTCGTACTCGAAAAACGCACCCTGACCGTCAGCTATTTTCTTATACGGTTACAGTGACTGGCCGGAATCGGCTCAAGTCTTTCAGCTGGAGCGTAAAGACACCTTGATGGCTATTGGAAAAACACGTCTGGATGTGACTTATGGTTTGACTAGCCTCTCCCTACTGAAGGCTTCAGCCCGTCAGTTATGAGATCACAAAGGCAACTATTGGGGTATTGAAAACGGCGCCCATTATTGTCGTGACAAGATGCTTCAGGAGGCTGACACCAGGATGTTGCATCCTCACCGCACCGAAGCCGTGGCTAACTCGAACAATTTCATCGTTGGCTTCATTTGGTGCCACGATTTTAACAACTTGACTCAGGGACGTTGCTACTTTGATGCACGACTTAACGAGATGCTATTTTTTTCAAGGTTATCTTAGAGAGTAAAAGGCTTGGGTTTGGGGGAAGGGTGCTTGAACTTCAATCGGCCCGAGCCGTGTCCCGGTGGGGAGCCAGGGCGGCAATAACCTGCTCGTAAAGAGGGCCGTTGGTGGCGATGATGCCGTTGACCTTACGATAGGGCCGGTTAAAGGTGAAGGGCCGGCCGTCTAAGTCGACGCAGCGACCGCCGGCTTCTGCGACCAGCAGGGCGCCGGCGCAGATATCCCACTCATTTTTTGGGCCGCGGCTCCAAGTGGCGTCGGCTTGCCCGGCCGACACCCGGGCCAGCTTATAGGCGATGCTGCCCATGGTGCGCAGGGTGACCATGTTTTCAAAGGGTTCGAATTCGCCCCGTTTGCGTTCGCTGCGACTGGCGTCGATCAGGGCGCCGAGCAGGTGGTCCTGGGCACTGGCCTGGCTGGGCTGGTGGTTGAAAAAAGCGCCCTGGCCGCGTTGGGCGAAATACAGTTCTCCGCTGGCGGGGTTGAAAATGACGCCCAAGAAAGGCCGGCTGTCTTCGACCAAGGCCACCGATACGGTGAATTCGGGGATGCCCAAGACGAATTCTTTGGTGCCGTCCAGCGGGTCTACGATCCAGACGAAGCGCCGGGAAAGGCGGTCGGGATTGTCGGCCGTTTCTTCGCTGAACCAGCCGGCTTCGGGTAAAAGAGCGATGAGCCGCTCGTGAAGCAAGTCATCGGCTGCCAAATCGGCATCGGTGACGGGATTATCGGGCGATTTGTCGGCTACGGAAAAGGAGTCCTGGTAAAAACCCATGATGGCCTGGCCGGCCGCCTGGGTGATGGTTATGGTTTGGTCGAGCAGATCATTCATGGGTCAGCGAGTCCAGGCCAGATCTAGCGCGGCCGCTTTCTGCGTATAAGTGCTGATATGTGCCCGGCTCACTGCATGCATGTCTGATCCCCCCTGGTAAGCTTTGAACCAGGCTGTTATTTCGGCTAACGCTTCATTCAGGGTGTAGACCGGCCGCCATTGGAAAGCGCTGGCGGCTTTTTCCCAGCTCAGGCGCAGGTAGCCGGTCTCGGCCTTGGCGCTGGCAGGTTGTGTGCTTTCCCAAGAGCCGCTGCCCCAATACTGGACCAGTTTTTGTGCCAGGGATTGTGCCGTGACGCCTTGCTGTTCCAGGGGGCCAAAATTCCAGGCCTGAGCGAAGGTCTGCCCTTCCTGGAGGAGCTTAACGGCCAGCCACAAATAGCCGCTCAGGGGTTCCAGGACGTGTTGCCAGGGGCGGATGCTGTTGGGGTTGCGGATGAGGATCGGCTCGGCCGCCAGCAAGGCGCGCATGCAGTCGGGCACCAGGCGATAGTCGGCAAAATCGCCGCCGCCGATGACGTTGCCGGCGCGGACCGAAGCCACGGCTGGTGGAGCCACCGCCAGTGGCTTTGTGGCCGGTTGGTTGTCGTCGTCATTGCTGCCGGAGAAATAGCTGTGACGGTAGGCGGCGATGGCCAGTTCGGCCATAGCTTTGCTGGCGCTGTAGGGGTCGTGCCCGCCTAAGCGATCGTTTTCCCGGTAGCCCCAAAGCCACTCTTTGTTTTGATATACTTTGTCGGTGGTGATGCTGACCAGGGCACGAACGGATGTCGATGTCCGGATGGCTTCCAGGAGATTGACCGTGCCCATGGCGTTGGTCTCGAAGGTGAGACGTGGCTGTTCGAAGGAGCGCAGTACGATGGGTTGAGCCGCCAGGTGAAAGACGAGGGAGGGCCGGTAGGTAGTCATGGTTTCGGTCAATTGGTCCAAATCGCGGATGTCACCGCGAATGTCGACCACGTGCCGGCCGAGGTCTATCAGCTCGAAGTTGCTAGGTTGGGTGGGGAGGTCGGGAAGGCTGTAACCGATTACTTTGGCTCCTAACTCGGCCAGCCAAAGGGAAAGCCAGGAGCCTTTGAAACCGGTGTGCCCGGTGACGAGAACGGTTCGATCTTGGAAAGTATTGGCGAATAATCGTTGCATGGTAGATCGATTATCCTCTTTTGTCCTCGTCTTACAAAATGGCTAGCCGCTTTGTCTCGCCTGGCTGACATAGATGTTCAGGCGCTCCACGTAACGCTTCAGGCTCATCTCGTCGAGGATCTTTTGCCGGCCGCGCCGGCCCATTTCTTCAGCTTCGGCAGAATTGGCTAACAAGTAGGCGATGGCTTCCGCCAGGGCCTGGGGATCTTCGGGCGGCACGTAGAGGCCCGTTTGACCATCCACGATGACATCTGTCTGGCCCTGGGTTTGTGAGCAGATGATGGCTTTGCTCATGGCCATGGCTTCCAGGATGGTGGTGACACCGGCCTGAAAATTGTTCTCAACCAGAGGCATGACCACGAAACTGCTATCGTCGTAAAGGGTCCGTAAATCATACTGGCTGAAGCGGCTGACGGTGACGTTAGCGGGGATCTCCTGGCCGGCCGTGGAATCGGCCCGCTTGGACCAGGGGCTGGCGGCGGCGATGACCACGTCCACCTCCAGTCCGCTCACGGCCTTGATGAGGGTGGGGTAGTCGCGAAACTCCAGGCCGACAGAGCATATCAGCTGCTCGTGTTGTCTGTCCAAATCCAAAACATCCTCTTCGCTTACCTGTTCCGGGGCAAAAAAAATGGCATCTACCATGAAGGGTGTGTAAACAACCCGTTCAGAGGGTACATGCCAACGTTCCTCGATAAATTGTTTTTGTTGGCTGGCGTAGACGAAAAAGATGTCGATGTGGCTCTGAATGCCCAGCCTGTCGAAGATGACCATCTTTTTGGGAACTGACAGGATATGGGCGATCATGAGGTGGCGCGGACGGCGACCACGCCCGGCGAACTTCAATAGTAGGGCCAGGGGAATGCCGATTTGTTCGCCATCGGTAAAGAGGACGCGGTAGCGGCCCCGCAAACGGTAACAGATCCAGGCCAGCAGTAGGTTGGCTCCGCCGATCTTTTCTAACAATTTGCCGAACCAGCCGGCTTGGCGGCGGGCGGTGGAATAATCTAGCAGGTCGGCCTGGAAAACCCGGGCCATGGCCACATAGTCGGTTTCTGGGTGTTTGCCGCCGGCGATTTGGGCTTCGATGTCGGGGTCGATATGGCCCGATACGGTCAGTAGGACGTCGTGCATGGTGGCTTGAAATTCGTTTAAGTTTTTTCGCCGGACTGGCCGGCTACTTCCTTAAGCAAGGCCAATAGCTGGCTGGCGTTACGCCCAGCATCGTACCGCCCTTGGGCAACTTCGACGGCCTGGATAGCTAACTGCCGACGCAGATCGGGGTCATTCACCAGGCGCCGCAGGGCGGCCGTCAGCGCCTGACTATCGCCAACGGGAATCAAAAAACCGGTCTGGCCATCGTGGACGATCTCGGGAATGGCGCCTACTTTGGTAGATACAACCGGCAGGGAGGCGGCGGCCGCTTCGGACAGAACCATGGGCAGGCAGTCGCCGTAGGTGGGCAGGCAGAAGATGTCGCAGTCGTAATAGAGCTTTTTCAAACCTTCGGAGTTGGGCTGCATATCATTGTAGACGTGCAGTCCCGGTTCTTGGGGCACTGGATCGCGGGTCACCAGGTACAATTCAACCTCGGATCCCGTGTTCCCCGCCTGGTTCTGTGCCTCCTGGCGCAGGCAACGGAAGGCGTCTAGGAGCAACAAGCCGCCTTTCCGTTCTAAATCCCCACCCACAAAGAGGATTTTCACCAAACCACTGCTGGAAGCATGGTCGCCGTCCCTCGATGCATAGCCCGGTGGCCGCAGCCATTTGCTGACGCTGACGCCGGGAGGGATGATGGTCACTTTTTCGGCCGGGACTTCATACTCGGCTACCAGGCCATCCTTGGCCCATTGGGACCAGGTGACCAGGTGTTTGGCGGCTCGAAAACAATCCCGGTTTAGGCGCCATTTCCAGTTTTCTAACCAACTGGGGCCGGACTGGTGGGCGTAAAATTCGCCCAAGGAATCATATTGTTTTGGCGTGGCGTCTAGGGAGACCACGCTGGGGATACG
>JAHEJP010000444.1 GCA_024638855.1 Chloroflexota bacterium | reverse complement strand
GCCGCCAAAAGGTTTAGCCCTGACAACCGCCAATTGCCGGCCGCCAACCTCATGCAGCGCGGCCGTGCGCTCCAGTACCAGCATCGGCCGCCCATCCTGCGGATGAATAAGCATGACCTTGGCCAGGGCAGCAACGCTGACGCGTAGATTCAGTTTTTCCGTCGGACCAAATCCGATATCAGGATTTGTTACAGGTGTCGAGTCCATTTATCTATCTAACTCTCGATTGGTTTTGTCGAGATCATATGCCGCACCGAGACGGCTAAATATCTCCGCTGCGCTTTGCAGGTGTTCCTGTCTCCCCCAACCCTTATCCGTCGCCTGCCCCATATCGAGATGCCGGCCAACCGCGTAATGCGCCTGGGCTTCTTCATAAGGCATACTAAATTCTTGCGCATGCATTAAGCTGGTTAACCAAACCTTGTGCGCCTTTGCCGGTTCACCTGAAATCCAATCATACAGTCCCTGATAGAAAAATGCGCTTGGTTTAGCGATAACAAAAACCTTGGAATAGGCCATCAGATCTTTGATTGCTTGCCTGGCGAAGATCTGGTAATCCTGTCCGACGGCCTTATCGAATGTTTTCTCCCACATAGCAAGATATGTATCGGCAATGCCAGAGTAACCAATAATATTGCCAACATTGGTGGGACGGGAAAAACCGGCGACTAATTCGGATGCTTTTTTAACCTCTTCAAGCGCCGGTTCTTCTCGACCGCATCGCAAATAAGCCTGGGAAAGCGATGCATGGACGGTTAACCAGTCGAAGACATTCATTCCCTCGCTTGGAGCGGCATATGATTCCGCTAACAATTCGGTAATCTCATCCGCATCAGCTCCCTGCCGTAACTTAATGACGGCTAGCCAATAGTGCGCAGCGGCCACAAAGCTAATATCTCCACGACGACCGGCGGATTCGGCAATGCGATTAGCGTATTCTAAACTTCGCTTGTAGTCACCTCGAAAGTAGGAAGTCAGGATAATACCGACCCAATTAAATTCCAGCACCCAATGACGGCCCAGCTCGGCCGCTGCCTCCGCCCCTTGAAGGCAATAATCTTCAGCTTTCGCTAGCTGGCCAGCCCCACCATAATAAAAAGCGGCTAATCGAAGCGCTCCTTCTCGAGCATAAGGAGAAGAATCGACCTGGATCAAGGTCTCTGCACGATTGATGTAAGCTCGCGCCGCCCGATGCCAGGGTATGATACCGAAGATATAGCCTATCGTAGAATAAGCCCGGGCCATCATAGGGCCTAATTCAGCAGCTTCGGCCAAGTTCAGAGCGCGAAGGCTACCATAAATACTCACCAATGATTCATTGTCTACGACTGCCCGTTCGGCTAGGCCCTCATAGGCGATAAAAGCGTCCTGATAAGCGGCTTGTTTCTCAACCTGTCGTCCGATGAAAGAACTCGGCAAAGCGCGATGCGCTATCTGAACCAATATTTGCCCTAAGATTCCCCCAATTAAGCCCGCCTCACCCTTCGGCAGCGGCCATCCTAGAAGAGAGAGTACCTGTCGAAAGTGTTCATCGCCGGTGGTCATTTGGCTCATCCATAAATAAGCCTGGCCCAAGCGGCGCTCCCAATGGGCTTGGTATTCGACATCGGCCGCCGGTTCAGCAATTTGTCCAGCAGAAAGCGCCTGGTTCAGTAGCTCCATGATTTCGGGCAAGCGACCGCGAACTTTGAAAAACTGCCAGAAATTGTCGATAAAAAGAGCAACTTCACCCCAGTCCTCCTGTTCCAAGATCCAATGCCAGCCTGCGCGTAAATCATCTACATCTGACCTGATAGCATCCAAAGTAGCCGGCTCATTGCTATCCAGCCAACGGGACACAGCAATAAGCAAGAGTTGACGGTAGTAACCATAGTGACGCGCCTGGGTTAGGGCTAACTCGCCCTGCATCTCGGCCAACTTTTCGGCGGCAAAAATCTGGGTCAGGGCGTGTAAAATTAAGCGGTCGTCAATGGTCTTCCGAATGAGCGATTTATCCAACAACGTAGCCAGGTGACCTACTGAGGCCTGGGCGACCTGCGCTGCTGCCTCCTTCGTGAAATTACTTCGAAAGACAGACAGGCGGGCGAATATTAGTTGCTCCTCTGGTTTAAGCGCCTTCCATGAAGCGTCCAAGACCACTCGCACACTGCTATGCCGGGCACTGCCTCCTCGTAGGCCCGTGTCCAAGATGTCTAGGTTACTCTTGATTTCGGCGGTTATTTCGGCCAGGGTGAGCAATCGTAGTTGCGCGGCCGCTAATTCTATGGCCAGCGGCATGCCCTCTACCAACCGGCAAAGCTGTTGTATATTCTCACGGTCTTCGTCGCTTTCAATCTGGAAGGAGGGTTGGACGCGTTGAGCACGAAGGCAGAATAACGCCACAGCATCATCGGCCGAAGAACCCGTAATCGCCGTTTCATCGCCCAATGGTAACCCACGCAAGGAATACGTGTGCTCTTCAGGCAAGCGCATAACTTCACGAGAAGTGACCAGGATCTTTAGTCCAGGCGCGGTATCTAACATCACCTCGATCAAGGCTACCGTCTTCTGAGCATCATCTCCAGAGCCTTCATTGGCAAGCAAGTGTTCCAGGTTATCCAAAACCAGCAATATCTCTCGCGGACGTAAGTAATCCAACAGTTGATCTTGGGGATCACGTCCTTCTAAAAAAGTCAGACCAAGTTCGTCGGCAATGGCCGGCGTTATGGCCGTCGGCGAGTCTATCGGCAGAAGAGACACAAAATAGGCGCCCTGCCTGAAATGACTTTCTAGGGCATCGGCAACCGACAATGACAGACGGGTTTTACCGATGCCACCAGGTCCGCTGAGGGTGACCAAACGATAGCGTTCAAGTAAGTGGATCATTTCGGCCAGTTCCAACTGGCGTCCGACCAATGCCGTGGCTTGCCGGGGCAAATGTTTGGCCTCGACACTCACGGTGGGCAATAGCGGGAAGTCGGCCGGCAAGCCGGGCACGATCATTTGAAATATTCTTTCCGGATCGCTTAAATCTTTTAAGTAGTGCTCTCCTAAGTCCAGCCAGCTAAATTCCGGGGGTACACGGTGTCGTCCTTGGTCCAATGTTGGTTGGGAAAGCAAAATTTGGCCGCCATAAGTCACATCCAGTAAACGCGATACGCGGTTAACGGCCGGTCCAAAGTAATCTCCATCCACTTCCTCTGCTGACCCAGTGTGCAAAGCTATGCGAACCCGCAAAGGACCAGTTTCTGCCCAAGGTTCCGAAGACAACAGTCTTTGTCCCTCGACGGCGGCTAATAGCGCAGCGGATGCCGAGGCAAAGACGGCGCAGAAAGCATCGCCCATTCGCTTGAAGATGTAACCTCCGTTAGCCGAGAGGGCTTGTTCAAGCAGGGCATTATGGCGGTTGAGAGCCTCGGCCATTTGCCGGGGAAGCGTTTCCCAGAGCGATGTGCTGCCCACAATATCGGTGAATAAAAATGTGACCTCGCCGGTTGGGAAATCTGGAACTTGAACGGCCGGAGAGGCCGGTAAAGCTTTTTGCTTCACCGGCACACCACCCCAAGTACCGTTATCATCGATCAACCGGCGGACATCGGCCGGCGCCTGAACATCAAATTGGCTGCAGTAACGCTGTAAATGAGCGCTGGCAAAGATCAAGCCCGCCATTCGTTCCCTTTCCGGTAAAGCGGCCTTATTACAATAGTTCAATCCCACAGCCACACCGGCCAGCCAGAATTGTCCCCATAGATCATCGGTTAGGCTGGCATGGGAACCCTTGACCCAGTCTTTGAAAGCTTCCCGACCAGCATTGATCACGGCGCAGGATCCGGCCAGTTCCACCGGCACTTTTTTTGGTTCTGGCATGTCGAAAGTTGCCAGGCGGGTGACTAATTCCACCCATTTTCCGAAAGATGCCCGTTCTAGTTCTCGCAGTAGGAAAGATAATTCTAAATAACGTTGATCATAAAATAGTGGCATCCCGCTTTTGTAAAGAGCGAAGTCGATGAGAAAGTAACCGGTAAGATCTTGATTATCAGTGCTAA
>JAHEJP010000092.1:5061-15031 GCA_024638855.1 Chloroflexota bacterium | reverse complement strand
CGGACATTCATACCGCTGACTTGGCGCCGCTTGACAATGCCGTCAAGTGGCACATCTTCGTCGATCGTTCATCGGTGGAACTGTTTGCGAATGGCGGTCAGGTTGTGCTCACCGAAAGAATCTTCCCAGAATTGGCAGACTCCAGTATTGAAATCTTTACGGAAGGCGGACCCACCAGGCTCATCTCGCTGGATGCCTATCAGTTAAAAGCCGTTAGATTCTCGGTTTCGGAAAAATCAGAGAATCACCATCAGAGAGTGATCGATGAATAATGGGAGAGTTACAGACCTGAAGTTAGACCTATTTACTCTAGGCGAAGCCCTGGTTGATCTGATTTCCGATACAGTTGCGGATTCTTTGGATGAAGCGAACGTCTTTAGGCGTTATCTTGGTGGACAACCGACTAACCTGGCGGTGAACATGGCCCTCCTAGATAGATATACGGCTATTGCTGCCTGCATCGGAAACGATGGTTTTGGCCATTTTATCTTTGATCAGATTAAAGCTTCCAATGTACTCACTGACCATATTCAATTTACAGACGAAGCTTCGACATCTGTGGCCATTATCACCCGCCAGGCCAAGACGGCCGACTTCCTTATCGCCAGGGGAGCCGATGCGTATCTGAGATCTACGCCGTCTATAGAGCAAGCTGCAGCAAATAGCCGCATCGTACACACCTCGGCTTTTGGTCTATCGCGCGAGCCTGCCCGTTCGACCATACTCGGTGCGCTGAAAATCGCTCGCGAGGCAGGCAACATCGTTTCCTTAGATCCAAACTATCATCCAAAAAATTGGCCCGATAGGTCGGATTTCCCTTCAATATTAAAAAAGGCCTACCAATACGTGTCGATAACCAAACCTTCAATGGATGATTGTGTTCGCCTTTTTGGACACCAAAAAGAGCCGGCGGCTTACGCTAGGTGTTTTTTGGAATGGGGCTGTCAGACGGTTGCCCTGTCGATGGGCGCTAGAGGAATTCTTTTAGCGACGGCGTCAGATGGTTTCTATCATATCGAAAGCAATGATATCCCTGTAATTGACGCTACCGGGGCTGGAGACGCATTTTGGGCTGGATTTTTAAGTTCACTTCTAGATGGCCTTTCAGTTATCGAAGCCGCCAGAATCGGGCAGGTCGTGGCTGGGATTAAACTCGGTACAGTTGGTCCATTGAAACGACTTCCCAACAAAGAAAAAATCCATCTCCAAGCTGAGGCGATCCCTTTCACCGAGATTAGGGATAAAGGTTAAGCCTTGGCACTACATCTACCGGACAAATGGGTTTGGGATTTTTGGTTTGCGCTAGATGGCACCGATTACCATATCTTCTACCTCCAGGCTCCTCGCGCACTGAAAGATGAGACGGTAAGGCATTGGCATGTGTCAATAGGCCATGCTGTTTCACAGGATCTCGTCAATTGGCAAATCCTGCCCGATGCCCTGGCGCCATCGGCCGGTGACTCCCAGGCCTGGGATAATTACACGACCTGGACGGGCAGCATCATCGCTCACGCCGGCGCCTGGCACCTACTGTACACGGGCACAAATCGGGCTGAACAGGGCTTGATCCAGCGTATTGGCCTGGCGACTTCCGATGATCTCATTCACTGGAAAAAACACCCGGCAAATCCAATCATCGTCGCTAACCCGCGCTGGTATGAAATTCTGGACAAGACTGCATGGTACGAGCAGGCCTGGCGCGACCCAATTGTCTTCCGACACAAAGACCAATTCCATTGCTACATCACCGCCCGCAGTCGCTGGGGACACAAATTGGGTCGCGGGGTTATCGCACACGCGCGGTCGCAGGATTTGGTGGAATGGGAAGTGAGCGGCCCGGTTAGCGAGTCCGGCGAGTTCGGACATCTCGAGGTGCCACGATTGGCCGGGATTGCAGATCGTTGGTATTTATTTTTCAGCGTGGGCCACAAACATTATTCAGACCGACGGTGTCAGCGCCCCGACCTGAAATTACAAACAGGCACCCATTATCTAGTGGCAGACAATCCCCTGGGGCCTTTCAGGCTAACGACCGACGAGTTCCTCTTGGGAGATGACCAAGGAACATTTTATGCCGGCGGTCCAGTACAGGATCCGAATAGTGAATGGGTCTTTATGGCTGTTCGTGCCAGGACTGCAAAGGGTCATTTCGTGGGTGAGATAAGCGATCCCTTTCCGCTTAAGCTCGAGGCCAATGGTCGCCTGCGCATCTGAGGAAAAGTATGAAGATGAGATCAGCCCTTCTGTCCCATGAGGGTTTCCAAATTGTTCGTGAAGATATTCCACCCTTTGCAGATGGCGAGGTTCTTATCAAGCTGATGGGCTGCGGTATATGTAGTGGTGATGTTTTTGTCTACAAGAACCGTAAGCAACTGGCGACATTACCGAGAAGGTTAGGTCATGAAGGTAGCGGCCTGGTCATTGGCGTAGGCCGCGATGTGGTTGGCTTTGAGTTGGATGATACAGTGACGACTTTCGCCTTGCCTGCCTATGCCGACTACATCGTCGCCCGACCGGATACAGTAGTCAAGTTGCCGCCGAAGGTCGATCCGATCAATGCGCTAGGCGAAGCGATCGCCTGCTGCGATCATGCTGCCGGCCGTTTTGGGATTCAAAGTGGCGATCGTGTGGCGGTCCTGGGTTGTGGCTTCATGGGCCTGATTTGTTTACAAATGGCCCGATACCAGGGAGCCGGATTTATCTGCGCCATTGATCCGCTGCATGAACGGCTTGATATGGCCCGGCGCTTGGGCGCAGATGCCGTGCTCAATCCATTGCAGCAAAGTAACGAGGAGATAGTTAAGGATCTCGGCGAATTCAACGTCATCATTGAAGCGGCCGGGACACAGAGCGTGATAGATCTTTCCACAGCCTTGGTCATGAAACACGGCCGGATTATCCTGGTTGGCTATCACCAGTCGAACGATGGCCAACGAACTGTCAATATGGAACGCTGGAACTACAAAGCGATCGATGTCATGAATGGTCATGTACGCCGCCATGAAGAGAAGTTAGCGGCGATGGAAGAGGGAATGAAACTTCTAGGCCAGGGTCACCTACAGTCAGAGCCCTTGGTCACAACCTACAATCTGTCCGAGGTGGACCAGGCTTTCGCCGATTTGTCGGCTGGAAAAGAAGGTCTTATTAAAGCCGTCCTAACTATGGACGGGCTCTAGGAGGTGGTTTTAGCATTCCGCCGAATAGTTGATCAATCGAAGAATGAGATCTTATACAAAGCGCTCGTCAACAAGAACGAAGCGCAAAGGATAAACAATGCACATACTGATGATAACCAACCATGGTCTGCACCATTGGCAGGTCGTACCCGGTCTGCCTGATACGGGCGGACAGAATATATTTGTTAATGAAATGAGCCGGGCACTGGCAAAAATAGGGCACCGGGTAACCATTGTGAACAGGGGTGGATACACCGATCCAATAACGGGAGAATGGCGTCGCGGCAGCCTAACCAAGGGAGATAAACAACGCATCATTTATTTGGAAGATGGTCTGGCCGAATTCGTTCGTAAAGAAGATATGAACGAGCGTATCCCTTTCCTGGTCGAATCGCTGAAAACCACCCTGGACGCGGATTTCGGTCCAATCGACTTAATTGTTTCACACTATTGGGATGGTATGAAGCTCGGCATTGAATATAACAAAACCCTGCCCCAGCCGGTGCGCCATATCTGGGTACCTCATTCGCTCGGCGCCATAAAGAAAAGCAATTTGCCGCCAGAGCAATGGGCAGGTTTGCGCCTTGACGAGCGCCTGGCTACAGAAAAGAAACTGGCTAAAGAAGTCGATGGCATCGCCTCTACTTCGGCCCTAATCACGAAGAAGCTGGTGGAATTTTACGAATACACAGGCAAACTCTATTTCCTACCACCATGCGTGGATCAAGATCGTTACTATGCACACGAAGTACCGGCCGATCATGAGATCTGGCAGATTTTGAGCGACCTATCAGATCTCACGGCCGGGGAGATTAGGGATCGGCAAATTGTTACTGAGATAAGCCGAACTGCCATCACAAAAAGAAAGGATGTGTTGATAAAAGCCTTCGCCTTGTTAAACCAACAGGTAGCGGATACTTTCCTGGTCGTAGCTATTGACGAACGTGAAGAAGCGTTGGCCGGTGAGCTCAACGATCTTATCCGGCAGCTAGGTATAGGCGATCAGGTCGCTGCGGTAGGCTCTATTTGGGATCTATTGCCGACACTTTACGCAATAACGGATGTTTATTGCACGCCGGCGATAGTGGAAGGCTTTGGCATGTCGGCCCAAGAAGCCGCAGCAACCCAGGTGCCGGTGGTATCTAGCGACCGGGTGCCATATGTGACTGAATATCTGCTTGGCGATAAGGTAGAGCAGCGAGTATTTGATGAGTCTAAACGGCCTTTAAAGATAGGCAAGGGGGCTATTGTGGTTCCAGTCGATGATGTCCCAGGCTTTACCGAAGGATTAAAGATCTTATTGCTCGACCAGGAATTGCGGCAAGAAATGGGAGAGAAAGCCTACGAGGCAACCGTACCTTATTTCACCTGGCACAATATGGTTCGCCGGTTTATTTCGGATTTGGAGGTCGATGATTAGGGGCCATCAGGCTCAAGTACAATTGCGCAAATCTTTATGAAAATGTGTGCAAGCCCGTAAGCACAATTGCCTTGAAGTAAACCGCCGTCGATAAAATTCATTCACAACAAATTAATGGCGGTTTACTCAATGTCCAAAGACATCATGACAGCACGAATAGAGCGAAATCAACTTACGCATTTACTCCAGTCTGAAGATATCGAGGATGTCCCCTTTGATGAGCTCGTTCGTTTGTTTCGAGAAGAGGAAGGATTGAGTGATTATTTGCCCGAAGGGATCTACGCCACAGATCCGCGCACGGGAGAGAAGGTCATCTTCCACTCCACCCGCGCCAACAGGCCTCACGACAATAAACCTGTCGGGACAATGGCCGATCAAAACCAAGGTTCCTGCCCGATCTGCCAGGGAACTACGACCGGTATCCTTGACCTGAAGCCATTGAGCGAAGGATTCACTTTCATCAACAAGAACCTATTTCCGGCATTCTATCCCCTCGAAGTCGAGGCCGATATCGAGGCTGAAATCGAGGCGAAAAACAAGACGAGCAAGACCAGAAGGAAGGGAACGGGGAATATTTTTGGCTTTCATTTTTTGCAGTGGACCTCTTCCTATCATGAACGAGACTGGCACAACATCCCTTTGACCGATGCTACCCTGGTGATGAAGCGTCTTGCCGCCTTGGAAAAGAAGCTGCTGGCAGAGGCGCCGGTCTATCTAGGTGATCTGGGAAAAACGGGTGCTGACCAACATGATAATCCGGTCTACATTCTCATCACCAAGAATTACGGCCACTTAGTGGGAGGCTCCCTATCCCACGGACATCAGCAAATCGCTTTGAGCAATGTTATGCCTAAAAGGATGGGTGATAATGCACGATTCTTCGAAGAAAACGGGCAGACCTTTTCGCACTATCTTCTCCATATAAACCCAACAGAATTAATAATCAAGGATTATGGGCCGGCTGTGTTGCTCACCCCCTATTTCATGCGGCGGCCGTATGATATGATATTGGCCCTAAAGAATAGTAGTCCACAATTTTTGCACCAACTGAACGAGTCCGAGCTAGAAGCAGTGGCTCAGGGTTGGAGGGATGCTATTCGAGCCATATTGGATATCATGCCGTCAATCGGGCGGGAGCTCGCCTATAACGTGGTGACCCATAACGGACCGGGCGCAGGCATTTACTTCGAGTTTTTGCCATATACCCAAGAGACTGGGGGCTTTGAACTTTTAGGTCTGACGATTTGCCAGGCAAATCCAAAAGAGGTTGCCCGACATACGCGAGAGGTTCTCTCGATTCTATAAAATCATCTCATTTTGGTTGGCGAAGTTGCCAGGTTCTGGCGCCTGACCAGGAAACATGGTGTCCAAAATCTCCGGCGCATATCGCTCTGCCTGGTCACTGCTAATATAGTTGTCCCGGCAGATCTCCTGATAAAGCCTGGCACTTGGCCGCCAAATCCGATCTTGGGTTTCTAGATCTATTTCCACGAGGCCGAGCCGCTGCGTCCATCCTCGATCCCATACGAAATTATCGACCAGGCTCCAGTGATAATAACCCATGATAGGATAGTTAAAATTGAGGGCTCGCCAAACCTCCCGCAAATGGTTCATGATAAATGCCGGCCGTAACCGGTCGTTGCTATCGGGCAGCCCATTCTCGGTAATATAGATGGGCAAATTGTAGCCCCGGCAGGCTTTGAGGGCTTTGAAAAGTCCCTTTGGATACAGTTCAAAGAATTGATCTTCTGTGGTGACAGCGCCTTTGGGAACTTTGGTTTCATAAAGCCTTCTGGGCCTAGGAGGGAAACGTACCAACGAACGCGAATAATAGTTGACGCCGATAAAATCGAGGGTGTTGGCCAGATCTTTATCTGATCCACGACCTAAGGGTAAGTGTAAGCGACCATTGATCAGGGCTTCGAGCCATGAATCATTAAAAAAACGGGATACTCGCCTGGCCCACCATCGGTCGAGGGCATTACCCGGCGGCCAGGCTTCAACCGGCCTAATATGTTTGGCCAAGCCGACCTCGGCGCCGGGATAGGTTTCTTTGATAACTTGATAAGCTACGGCATGGCAGCGCAGCATGTGTCGCAGCGCCCGGATACCGGCCGTCCAGCCTCGTTCAACCGGTTCTGGGAACTGTTTTTCCAGATAACGGTAAACGAAGTAAACCATTGGCTCGTTAATAGTGTTCCACTTCGGTATCAAATCGCCGAGACTATTTACTACCTTGGCCGTGTAACGGCGGAAGTAGTCGACGATCAATTCGCTGCTAAAATCTCCTTTTTCCACCAGCCATAAAGGATTGCTGAAGTGGTGCAGGGTCACCATTGGCTCGATACCGCGAGCAATCATGGCCGACAAAATTTCACGATATCTGGCGATGGCTTCGTCGTCGAAGATGCTTGGTTTGGGTTCGATCCTGCTCCACTCCAAAGAGAATCGGTGGGCTGTGTTGCCCATTTCGGCGGCGATATCGAGATCGGCTTCGGCGTTTTGCCACCAGTTACAAGCCAACCCTGAGCGCCCACCTTCCAGGATATGACCTTTTCCTAACTCCCATTCCCACCAATCATTATTCTGATTATTTCCCTCGACCTGGTGTGCTGAAGTGGCCGTTCCCCAAACAAAATCGGCCGGGAAATACATTGTCGCTTTTGCCATTTTATGTGACCAATAACCTATGCCGTTCTATGACTAATATGCTATTTCAAGGCCTGAAAATTTAATTTTGCCCATGCTATACTTGTGTCATTATAGTGATTTCGTCCAGAAGTGACGATGAATGGTCCTGGCGCCGCTGGAGGTTTGTGTGAACAGTCGTGTACCCCCGAGTGGCTATTACTATCCAAATCGTATAGCCCGCATCTATTTGCAGGCGATGGAGGAGGTCATGGGACGAAATGGTCTCAATGCCCTGCTCAATTTGATCGGCCTGCGGCAATATATTGAAGAGTATCCCCCGTCCAACCTGGAACGGGCCTTCGATTTTGCCGATTTTTCAAACTTAAACCAGGGCGTGTTCGATATTTATGGCCCGCGCGGTGGCCGAGGTCTATCTTTGCGCGGCGGCCGGGCAACGTTCGATCGCGGCCTGAAAGGTTTCGGCGCATTGGCTGGAGTAGGCGATCTAGCCTTCAAAGTCTTGCCAGTAAGCACAAAGGTCAAGATCGGTTTGCCGGCGATGGCCCGGGTCTTTAGCCAGTTCAGCGATCAGATATCTTACGTCGAAAGCTACAAAGACCACTATCTTTACTACATCGATCGTTGCCCGGTCTGTTGGGGTCGTCAAAGCGAACATTCTTACTGTTTCGTGGCGACAGGGCTTCTGCAATCCGGCTTGAAGTGGGTCAGCGGCGGTCATGATTTTCACGTACAGGAGATCGAATGTATCGCTGCGGGCGGGAAATCCTGCATCTTCAAGATTGATAAGCAGCCCGTTCATTAAGCAAACTGCCATTCATCTAGGGATTGATATTTACCAGTGGCGGTCTACTTCTAGGCAATTGCGCTCGAAGATCTGCAGATCATGCTAAGACCAAAAAGATTTGCGCAATTGCACTTAGATGCTAGACGGGTTATATCTTTAGGATAATGGGAAACCAGCACGGCCGTTTACTCGAACGTGCGTTGCCTGAAAGGTCACTCCTTCCTTGAAATTTGAACTCACATTTGCCAAAATAGTTATATGCTGAGCGAACAAACGAAAATCCTCATCGTCGAGGATGCAGTCGACTTAGCGGAAATGCTAAGCACATATCTGCGCACGGAGGGTTACCATGTGACAGCTGTGGGTTGGGGAGAGGATGCTGTCCAAGCCGTTACCGATGCCGTCCCAGACTTAATTACCCTCGATATTAATTTACCAGATATCGATGGTTACGAAGTCTGCCGTCGTATACGCGATATTAAGCGAGCGGAAAATGTGCCAGTCATCTTCTTAACCGAGAGGAAAAGTCGCAAAAATAAGTTGGCCGGACTCGAATTAGGAGCTGTCGACTATATAACCAAACCTTTCGACGTCAAGGAGCTTTCATTGCGCGTGAAAAACGCGCTTCGCCGTTCCCAATTGCGAACGCTAGACAATCCGATAACCGGTCTGCCTGAAGGTCGGCTCGTTCGCGAAAGGCTGGCTGAAATGCTCACCCAATCAGAGTGGGCTGTGGTTATTACCGGCTTCGACGGCCTGAATGACTTTCGCGATAAGTATGGATTTGTCGCTGCGGACGATGTCGTACGCGCCGCTGGTATCATGATCGGCAAAGCCTTGGAAGTAAGTGGGGCAGCCGCTGAATTCCTTGGTCACGCTGAAATGGCAGAATTTTTGATCGTCACCAACTCCGAGCGAGCGGATGCTATCGCACAAAACTGTTATCTGAGGTTGGAGACATCGATCCCGTACTTCTACCCAGCGCTGGTGCAGGAGCCCAACCCAGATATTCCAGCGTCAGGTCGTTTATCGGCCAGGGCAGCAACCCTCAAATCCTCCGGTGGCCGGATCTCAAATTTCAAAGATCTGCGCCAGGCTCTCACAAACGATATGGAGCAATACACCGGGTAGCAGACTCACTTGGAAAATGATCCTGAGTCATAAAATAAATCTTGCCCTGACAAGGCTCCATTTCTAGGCTAGAATCATGTCCTGTATTGAGGATTAACATTCGACCGTGCATTTTCGGTTGAATCGCAGAAATGGTCGCCAAATCATCTCGTAATGCACAACTAAGAAGCCTGGTGGGTTTGGTGAATGATGCATCTATCGAATCAACTTTCTAATTCGTGAAAAACACATGCAGAAATGCGTGGTTATCATCCCTACTTATAACGAAGCAAACAATCTCCCAGTATTGGCTGCCGAACTTTGGGCGTTAAAAATTCCCGATTTATCCATTTTGGTCGTCGATGGACATTCTCCTGATGGCACTGGTGATATTGCCGACGAGTTAGCTGAGCAGCGCCCAGGTGAGCTTTTTAGCTTACATCTTTCGTCCAGGGGTGGTCTGAGGCGGGCTTATGTTGCCGGTTTTAAGTGGGCGCTATCCCACGAAGCCGACATCGTGGTTCAAATGGATTGCGACTTCTCCCACTCGCCCAGCTATCTTCATGACTTTCTGGAGGAGATTCAAAAGGCTGATCTGGTCATAGGATCTCGCTACGTTCCCGGCGGTAAACTGGACGATCGTTTGGGTGCTTCAGCCTATCTTCAAAGTTGGTGGGCCAATGCTATTTACGCCAGGACCATCCTTAATCTTGAAATTAGGGACGCCACAACCGGTTTTCGTTGTTGGCGAGCAGAGGCGCTGGAGGGCATCGATCTCGACGCCATTATCTCAAACGGGTATAGTTTTCAGATCGAAATGGTATACGT
>JAHEJP010000092.1:0-4961 GCA_024638855.1 Chloroflexota bacterium | reverse complement strand
GCCGACAACCTCGTTCAATGGCAACCCTGGGCCACAGCTAGCGATGAACTGAATGTCGATTTCCCCCATAATGGTTTGTTGAGCGATATGATCTTGGAAAACTATGCCTGGAAAAGATTTATCGCCGCCAATCTTCGCCAGGGGGATATTCCGCTCTGGAATCCTAATACATTTGCCGGCACGCCTTTTTTAGCGACTGGACAGCATTCTGCTTACTATCCATTCAGTTTCATTTTTCTGATCCTGCCGATAGCCAAGGCTTATGGTTGGTACACCGTGATCCAGCTATGGTTGGCAGGCGTGTTTGCTTATCTTTTCGGCCGTGTTTTAGGCTTGCGCCGCCCAAGCGCCGCTATTGCCGGCCTGGTCTTTCAGGGTAGCGGATTTTTGATCGTCAGTAGCGCTGTGTTTCCCATGATCTTGGGCGCTGCCATCTGGCTGCCGCTATTGTTAGCCTCTGTCGAGAAGATCATTGGTAATGCTTCTAGCCCTTCTGGGGCAGGCCGGACCCTTCCCTGGGCCGTGCTCGGATCAGTCGCTTTAGGCATCCAACTGCTCGCCGGCCACATCGAAATTACCTACTATACTTTGTTGGTCATGGGTCTTTACGCCGTCTGGCGTTTGGCCGGCCGTATATACGGCTGGAACCGAAACGGCACATCATCATGGCTACCTAAGTTAATAAAGCCGACCGCCTGGTTGGCAGGCTTCGTCCTCATCGGCCTTTTGATTGGAGCGGTGCAATTCATCCCGTTTTTGGAAGTAGGTCAGGCGAACTTCCGTGAAGGTTCGGCGACGCTTGAACAGATCCGGGGCTGGGCTTTTGCGCCAAGACGAGTATTAACGCTGGCTATGCCCGACTTCTTTGGCAGCCCGGCCGATCATACTTATCTGGATGTGGTTGAAGGTCGATCGATACCCTTCACCACAAACTATTATGGCGAAACCAATCCCCACGGCGCGTTCAGCAGCGACTGGGGCATCAAGAATTATGTCGAAGGCGGCATCTACCTCGGCGTACTTACCCTAATCCTGGCCTTGCTAGGTATCTGGTCGGCCTGGCAACGCCGGCCGGACCGGCGATCAGAGATCAGCTTCTTCAGCATACTTAGTCTGCTGTCACTGTCATTTATATTCGGCACACCCTTGTATGCGATTCTGTATTATGGTCTTCCCGGCATAAACCAGCTTCATTCGCCTTTCCGCTGGGTATTTCCTCTCACATTGAGTGTTGCCCTGCTGGCCGGTTACGGGATGGACTTCGTGGCTGAGAGCAGGGAGCAGAGCCTCGAATCGGCGGCATCAAGGAAACGAGGCCTGCATCGAATCTCGCCCCCTGTGTCTCTTTTTACCCTCAACTCTGAGCCATCGGCCGTTACTATTCTTGCCGGCCTGACTTTTTGGGGTGGTCTGTTTATTTCAATTGTTTTGCTATTGTCCCGGCTCTTTTATCGTCAGATTGAACCGGCTCTGGAACTATTTTTCTTGGGTCTGGAGCGAGCGCCCGACGCCTTTTCCAGCACTCAAGCATTCTACGGTCACGAATTTGAACAAGTCGCCATCATGGCCCTGATGTTGATCGCCGGCGGTCTGGTGCTGCGAATTAGCCGTTCTACCTTCAAATTAGCCGGCCGTCCATTGTGGATCTTCCTGGCGGCTATCGTCGTCGGCCTAGACCTTTTCATCGCCGGTTATGGCTTCAACGCATCGGCCGACCCGGCTTTGTTGGAGTACAAACCAGAACTCGTTCAATGGCTGGAGGAACAAACGGGCATCTGGCGATTGACAACCTTCACGCCTCACGGCGATAAACCCCTTAATGCCAACCTTCCCTGGTTAAGCGATCTTCAAGATGTTCGAGGTTACGACTCGATCATCCTGAAGCAGTATACCGACTACATGGCCGCAATCGAGCCTCAAAATGAGCTCGAATTCAATCGTGTCCAACCTCTAGTCGATTGGCGGTCCATTAATTCACCTCTGCTAGACCTGCTGGGGGTGAAATACATCATCACCGGGGAACAGATTGAGTTGCCAAAGTTACAACACCTGTGGCAAGGAGAGGGGCTCCATGTCTACGAGAATTTGGCCGTTGTGCCAAGAGCCTACACGATTTCGCAACAGGCAACCATTGTCACGGACGATGCCTTAGCAGCTATGCAGACCCTCGATCCGCGAAACTACGTTTTACTGCAACAAAAGGACTGGACTGGCGACCTTTTTGCCGAAGCCAGTCCCCAATCCTTAACCCCGGCCGAAATCACGGACTATCAAAATATCGAGGTTAACCTACAGGCGACGGTTAATGAAGCTTCCTGGTTGGTGCTGAACGACACCTACTTCGAAGGTTGGAACGCTTATGTACGTTCGCTTGACGAGGCCGGAGAATCGGAAGAAGAACAGGTCGATCTCTACCGGGTTAACGGGAATTTCCGGGGGATTCTTTTAGAGCCCGGCAATTGGCAGGTTCGTTTCCGTTACAGCCCGCTCACCTTTAAGCTAGGCGGTCTGGCCAGCTTCATGGGCCTTGTCATCATCGCTTTTGGGGTTGTCGTTTGGGCCTGGCGCCGCCTTTACAACCCCAATGCACCACTGACCAATACCCGAAGCATCGCCAAGAATAGCCTGGCGCCCATGGGGCTCAATCTATTCAACAAAGCCATCGATTTTGTTTTTGCCGCGTTTTATTTGCGCGTTCTTGGGCCAGGGGATTCGGGAAAGTTCGCCACGGCCATCATCATCGCCGGCTGGTTTGAAATCATCGCCAATTGGGGCTTGAACACGCTGCTCATTCGGGAGGTTTCCAAAGATAAGAGCCAAGCCAGTCGTTATCTGCTCAACACTTCACTTTTGCGTATTGCAACGGCCATTATCGCCAGTCTGCCAATATTTATTTATATCTACAGCGTCAATTTCACCGGCAACCAGCTTGATCAACAAACAACTGCGGCCATCCTGTTTCTCATGGTCGGCATGATCTTTTCTGGCTTAGGGCAAGGGATTGCCGGCCTATTTTATGCCTACGAACAGGCAGAAGACCCGGCCGTTATCACCACGGTCACCACCATCTTTAAAGTCGGGCTTGGTGTATTGGTTTTGTTGCTGGGTTACAGCTTCGTCGGGCTGGCAGCGATAACGATTTTGGTTAACTTCATCACCCTGCTGATCCTATTGGTGGCGGCCTTTCGACAATTCCCCATTCCCGGGCCATGGCATGTCGACTTTGTTCTCCAGCGTCGGATGTTTAAGTTGAGCTATCCATTGATGCTCAATCATCTATTCGCCGTGATATTTTTTCAGATCGATATCCCCTTGATGAATCAGATAAACGGTGCTGTCGTCGTCGGCTGGTATAACAGCGCTTACAAATGGGTAAATGCCCTCAACGTCATCCCCGCATTCTTCACATTCGCCCTATTTCCGGTGATTTCACGGCAAGTTCATAATGCTCTACCTGATGCCCAACGTACGTTCCGCTTTTCCATCAAGCTGATGCTGTTGATATCCTTACCGTTAGCCGCAATCACCACCTTGTTGGCCCCACTCATGATCGGCATTTTGGGCGGCCGTGAATTTTTGCCTCATGGTGCCGTTGCGCTGCAATTAGTCATCTGGTCCATTCCTATCGGCTGGATGAATAGCGTGACTAACTATGTGCTGATTGCTCTCGGCCGCGAAAGGTTTTTGACCAGGGCTTTTTTACTTGGCGTCGGTTTCAATCTGGTAGCAAATCTCATTTTCCTACCTCTCTTTAATTACGTAGCCGCCTCAATCATCACCATATTGTCCGAGATCGTGCTGCTGATCGTGTTCGCTTATTACCTGAGGCCCGCCATGCCAAAGGTGGGTTGGGCCGGCATCATCAAGCGGCCGTTGGCGGCGACGGCAATCATGTTGTGGGCGATCGTGCTGGGCAGCCAAGTAAGCCCCATCCTGGCCCTGGTTTTAGGATTGGTCGCCTACCCGGTTGGTTTGTGGTTACTCCGCGTATTTGGCGATGAAGAGCGGCAGATTCTTGCCGCTCTTTTACCCAAGGAGCTGGTCGGTCGCCTGTCACTGGCCCAAACTGAAACAGAAGAATTGGATTGAGGCATGGAAACGAGAGCTAAGCCCTGGTGGGCTACCAACTATCGTCTCATTCTCGCGATTGTTTTGCTTTTAGCGGCCGTATTACGCTTATACGGCTTAAATAATTTGTCGCCGCCCGGGCTGGAACACGACGAGGTAGCACATTGGCTGATCAACCGTGATATCCTTGATGGCAACCATGCTCTTTATTACGCTGAAGCTTATGGCCATGAAGCGGGCTACCATTACCTGCAGACCTTATTCATGATACTTTTGGGCGAAAATGCCTTTGTTTTACGCCTGCCATCAGCCTTTGCCGGGATATTATTGGTAGCTGTTAGCTTCACCCTCTCTCGCCGTCTGTTCGGGCTAAAAACCGCGCTAGTGTCGGCTACCCTGTTAGCCGTTCTCTTTTGGCCTGTCTTTTATAGTCGTTTGGCGTTGCGCGCCATCTCCTTGCCCTTATTGTCTGGTCTGTCGGCTTATTTTTGGTGGCAAGGTTGGATGGCCCCAACTATCCCTCAAAAACAGCCAATGGCAGAGGAGGCAGAAACGACAGCATCCACCAGCGGCCGATCGCGGTTAAAGCCATCAGCTGTCATTTGGTTCGTCCTCGCCGGTCTATTCGCCGGACTCACTTTCTACACCTACATGGCCAGCCGGGTGGTGCCGATCTTTTATTTGTCCTTTACCGGATATTTGTTGCTGTTTCACCGCACCAAGTTGGAATCACACCGAAAGGGGGTGTTACTCTTCTTTATGGTCTACCTGGTCGTTGTGGCCCCTTTGGCATTGTATCTTTTGACCAATCCTGGGACCGAAGCTCGCATTGAGGAGGTCGATGCGCCACTGCGGGCTTTGTTGTCCGGCGACCTTGGACCGGCAATCGACAA
>JAHEJP010000443.1 GCA_024638855.1 Chloroflexota bacterium | reverse complement strand
CGGCCGGCACTTCTACGGCTTCCTCAGCCGGCGCTTCGGCTTCCTCGGCCGGCGCTTCAGCTTCGGTCGTTGGCGCTTCGGCTTCAGTCGGAACCTCCGTCGCCTCATCACCGCCGCAGGCTACCAATAGTGCTGCGATTAACAACAGGATCAGTAAATACTTGAGCTTCATTTCTCTCTCCTTAGTGGTTTTACCACAATCAACAAAATCACTTCTTCTAACCTTTCGGTTTGTACAAAGGCCCGAATTTCAGACCCATTACCGACTTACTAAGCTGAGGACCCAGATATCCTTCACTCCTTCAATAGCCTTAGCCTTCTTCAAAGGTCGTGCCTAAGGCCATCGGTGGTTGGACCCGCAACAAGCGTCGTAGCGAAGGCTGGGTGCGCTCTGGCATCAGGCTTACCAGCCGCTCCAAGACATTGCTGCCGGCCAGAAAAAGCACGGCGATCATCAAAATCCAGGGCAAGGCATTAAAAACAACCACCGGAACCTCGGGAAAGGTGCGTTGTAGAACTGTAGAAACGGCTTTGGTAGCTCCAAAGAGCAACGCGCCCAATGCGCCGCCTACTGGCGACCAACCGCCAAAGATCACGATGGCCAGGGCGATCCAACCCAGGCCCCGCGTGTGGCCTTCAGACCAACCAATCTTAATATTGAGTGAATAAGCCGCGCCGGCCACACCTACCAGCATGCCTCCGGCAACGGTGTATAGATATCGCAGCCTATTGACATGTACGCCGCGAGCAAAGGCCGCTTCAGGCCGTTCGCCAGAACCCCGCAACTGCAATCCATACTGGGTACGGTTCAAAAACCACCAGGTGATGATGACCAGAATAATCGCGAAATAAACGACGATGTCCTGGTCGAAGAAGATTCGCCCGATGATAGGTAGATCGCTCAGCACAGGGATGGCCAGGTGGGGTACAGTTGGGCCGGGGATGCGGGTGTAGTTTTGACCCAGGAAGGCGCTTAGATCATCACCTAACAAAGTTAGGACGAAGCCCACGGCTACCTGGCTGACACGCAAATGGATGCTGCCGAAAGCAACGATCAATGCAAAGAAACCACCAATGCCGGCGCCGGCCACGAACCCAAGCCAAACACTATCACTTTGAAGAGCGACGATGAAACCGAACATAGCCGCCATTAACATCGACCCATCCAGCGACAAGTTGATGACCCCTGAACGCTCGGTGATCGTCTCGCCACAAACGGCGATGATGAGAGGCGCCGAGGTCAGCAAGATGGAAGCAAGGATGCGGACTAATTCTGTGTCGTTCATCCTTCTCCACTCCCAATTTCTTTGCCAAAGGGATCTATTGGCCGGCCGCTTACTTTAGGCGCATCGTCTTCTTCCGGCTTTCGCCGGCCTATTCCCAGCTTGCTCGCATCGCCAAAGAGCAGCACAAAGAGCACCATCACGCCAGTCAGGATGCCGCCCAAGGACGAATGCAATTGCGTGCGCAGTTGTAAGGTGATGCTTCCGCCCAGCACGGCCGAAAAGAACAAGGCGATGACGGGTACGGCATAAATATTGTAGTTGGCCAACATCACAACGAGCAGAGCCAGGAATCCGATGCCGCCGGAAATGCTCTGCCGCAAACTGTCGAACCAACTCAGCGTTCGAACCGCGCCACCCAGCCCGGCCAAAGCACCGCAAAACATCAAGGCCAGGATGATTTCCCGCTCGCTGGAGACGCCTAGTAAAAATGATGAGTAGGCATTTTTGCCCAATGCTTTGAGTTTAAGACCCCAGAATGTGCCCCTTAAGGCGACTAAGACCAGGATAAAGGCGATGATGGCCAATACCAGCGATAACGGTGCAAACCGGGACTCGCCGATTAAGGGCAAAAGAGCCGCGTCTTGAAAAGGTGCGGTGCCTCGGAAGCTTCCGCCTTCTTCTGGCTGCCAAGGACCGGAGATCAAATAGTTAGTCAAAATGATGGCGATATTATTAAGGGCCAGCCCACCAAAAATCTCGTGAACCCGGCCGCGGGTCTTGAGCACTGCCGCCAGGGCGGCCCATAAAGCCCCGAAGAGCATGGCTACGATGAGTTCCAGAGGTATCAAAATATATGCCGGAGCATTGACATTCAAGGCGATTACAGTAGCGCCGATGGCCCCTAAGATAATTTGACCTTCGATGCCGATATTCCACAATCCAGCCCGGAATGTGACCAACAGCCCGATGGAGCTCAACAAAAGCGGAACCCAGAAGGCCAGCATGCTTAAACGCTTGGCCGAATCACCCAGTGCACCCTCGATCATGGCTCCGAAAGCGGCCACCGGTGTGGAGTCAAACAGCAGTAACAGGGCCGAAGTAAAGATTAAGGCGGCAATGACTGGGACGGCCGGCCATACTATTTGCAAGACGCGCTGCCGGGTCATGCCTGCCCTCCAATCAAGTGACCTAGCTCATCCACCGATGTATCCTTAGCGGCGACGATTCGCGACATTTTGCCACCGGAGAAAACGGCAATACGGTCGCTGCGCTCGATGATCTCATCCAAGTCGGCCGACATAAATAGGATGGCTGTGCCCTGTTCTCGTCGCTGGTATAACAAATCCCAGGTGTAATTGGTAGATCGAACGTCCAGTCCCCGAGTGGGGTGTTCGAGCAGCAGCAGTTTGAGTGGGCTATTGAGCAACGCAAAGAGCAAGCGTTGTTGGTTACCGCCTGAGAGTTCGTCGGCCGTCGAGTTAGGCCGGCCCACAATCTGGTAATGTTTGATCCGGTTTTCCATTTCCCGTTGGGCGCCGTCCCAATCGACGAGGAATGAGTGCTCAGGCTCGGCCAATACAAGGTGCTCGGTTAGGGTGAGGCCAGCGACCAGGCCTCCTTCCAGGCGATCGGCAGCCAAATAAGCTACCCCTGCCGATTGCATCTTGTGATAAGACCAAGCGGTCACATCCTGGCCCGTCAGCTTGATCTGACCTCCCGACGGACGAATTAAGCCCGTACAAGCCTGGATCAACCGCCGTTGCCCACTACCTTCAAGACCGGCCAGGCCGAATATCTCGCCGGCCTGGATCTTCAGATTGATATCTTGGATGGTCAGGTTGTAGTCGCCGGCCACTAGATCCTCGATCTCCAGGACCGGCTGGCCCACATCGAAAGACGGACGCTTGCTTCGGGCTGGCACCTGGCCGAACATCATCTCCACCAACTTTTCGTTGGGACAGGGGATCTCAGATTGGCCGACCAATTTGCCGCGGCGCAAGACAAAAGCATGGTTACATAGTTCCTGAACCTCATCCAACTTATGAGAGACGAGGATCAACGTTTTGCTTTCTTCATGTGCTAGTCGTCGCATCGAGTCGAACAACGTCTCTTTTTGCTCGGCGCTGATGCCGGTTGTCGGCTCGTCCAGGATGAGTAGCCGGGCGCCGCCGGCCAGCAAACGCACCAACTCTAGTTGCTGCCGTTCGCCCATGGAGAGCATATCGACGTAGGCATTGAGATCCAGCTCAAAGTCGTAGCGACCGGTGATCTCCGTGAGCTCGGCCGCCGCCGTCTTGTAGCTAAGCCGTAGTCGCCTGTCTCGGCCCAGCAGGTAATTGTCGATGACTCGGAACGGGGGCATATCCAATGGATCCTGGTAGACCATGCCCACGCCACCGGCCAGGGCATTTGCCGGTGAGTTGAATTTCGCCTCTTGACCGTCTAGCAAGATCTGACCACTATCTGGCGGTTGGTAGCCGGACAGGATTTTCATGAGCGTGCTTTTTCCGGCGCCGTTTTCCCCCAGCAGGCCGTAAATCACGCCTTCTTCGAGAACAAGGTTTATGCCGTCATTCGCTTTGACAAGTCCAAAATGTTTTCGAATGTCTTGCAATTCGACGCGCATTTCTAAGCGGATCTCCGTTCAGACGATTGTGGCGTGCAAGATGATTTGACGGTGAACAGCCACAGGACACAACGGCTAGACGTTATACAGGATACTAAGAAATCCATATTCCGGCACCTGTCATTGATCGCGAATATTGGTGACAGTTGTCAGGTATTAGCGACCAGATCTGGAATT
>JAHEJP010000442.1 GCA_024638855.1 Chloroflexota bacterium | reverse complement strand
GAACCCAAAAAGTAGGATCGTATGGACCAGCGAGCTCCCCGGTGATAAACGCAATTCCAAAGAGCATTATGAGCAGAACAAATCCCACCACAGTCGCCAACTGAGACCAGGATAGGCGAGTTCGCTCCACCGTTGCCTCAAGTAAAGTAGAAGGAAGGTAATCGCTCGAGGGATCATCTGTCATAAGAACTCTCCTTTTGATCGGTTCTTCATCTTAAACGATCTTATTTCGGCTACGACCTTGGCAAGGGCTTCTTCGTCAAGAGGTTGGTGGCCAATAAAGGGAAAGATGGGAAGCGAGGATGGAGGTGATATCAGTGCAAAATGGTCAATTCTTTGGTCGCCGGTCTTAAGCTACGATGAATCCATGATGCTTGATCCAACGCGCCGGCTTGTCGCCGCAGGGTCCACATAGAGGCGCTTGATCTCATTTCAATCAAGATATCGGAGCACAAGAACTTGGCCATCATCTTCAATAAAATACTCGGTGATCCGGTTTGGGCGAGAAACAAGTTCAAGCCGGTTCTCAGGAATGATGCGCTTTGTGCGCAGGAGCGAAGCCTTACTTGTGGTTTCCATCGGGATAAAAGTCGCCACAGCCAGGACGAAGTAAATACTGGTGAATATTAGGTGAACGGGCACTTTTTTTTGGTCATTTCATTAGCTCCTTTAATTTTAATTGTCTGTTTGGAAGCAATTTACCGATATAAGTGGATAGCCCAGGGAATAGAGCTGTCGCAGCAAGCCGATTAGTCCGGCTTGATCAAAAGTCCCAGTCAGCGTTGTTGTTGCGAAACCGGCTGGATCGGTATCGATCTGAATATCCACCTGATCCATCCAGTCGGACCAATTCTCGCTCAGTCGTCCGGCAATTTTGATCTGGTAAGGGATCGGCTGAGAAAGCGAAAAGTTCGATCTGTAACAGTCATTATTATTTTTCATTTCCATGCAACCATGGTAACGTTTCAGGCGAAAATTGTCATAACCCTGAAGGGTTAATCAAAGGGTGAATTGAGGATTACCCGGAATAAAGCAAAAAAGCTCCACGTTTACACTGGAGCTTCCAATAGAGAAGAATTACACTCAATATGTGTTTTTTTGGGGCCTAGTCCTTATCCAGAAGACCTAGCCCGCGTGCTTTCCCAACCGCCTCCATCTGGTTATTCACCCCCAGTTTGCTATAAATATTGCGGGCATGTGTTTTGACTGTGTTCAATGAGAGAACAAGTTGGGAAGCAATCTCTTGGCGCGAGAGGCCCTCGGAGATGAGTTGTAGCACTTCGAGTTCCCGATCCGATAATGGCTCGATCCATTCAGAGTCCTTTGTCCTCATGCCCGTTCGAGATTGCTGAGGTGGTTTCTCATCTGGGAAGCCAGCCAATAATCTCTGAATATAATCTGGTGCAATACCCTTGGATAAGGCCTCATACAGCAACCTGGACATCGATGGTCCTTCATCAATGAAGATACGAAGAAAGCCCTCTGGTTCAGCTATAGAAAGGGCCTGCTCAAGGACGATCATCGCTTGATCGGTGCCGCCATAAGCGCGCAGAGCCAACGCCTGAAGGTTCAAGACTTCGATCGCTAGCGAGATATGCCCTCTATCAATAGTAGCTTTATATATCCGTTCCAAAAAATCCAATGAGTCAGATGGTTGCCCCTTTGCGATTAGAACTCGAGCGAGCGAAAGATATTCCAGATCTTGTAGATTGCCAGGTTCCCAAGTGTCATCCAACTCTCTTTCCATCAACCATTGCAAAGCCTTTTCAACCTTGTTTTGAACTAACCAAAGGCGTAGTTTCCAGGCGATAATCCTGTTCATTATCCAGGGAGGTAGTTGATGTAACCCATGATCCTCGATTTCTTTAATGATCGCTTCCGCACCGTTATAATCCCCATTTGAGAACAAGACTCTAATCAGGCAGAAGTTGCACCAATTGAGGATCGCAATATCTCCCCCTTGAGCTAGTTTCTTACCTTGGATGGCCTTCTTTTTTGCCTCAATCAGATTGCCCTGTTCAGCAAACACCTCTCCCCAGATTGCCAGAATCCAGCCGGCCTCTGCAGTAACTGACAAGCCGCTTTCAGCAGCCAGGTTTATCTGTTGCTGGCATATATCCTTGACAGCGTTAAACCTGCCTAGCTGCCTGAGAGTAATGGCATATTTCATACTGGCAATGAGATCCATATAGATGTTACCAATTGCTTTGCTTCTTTCCCAAGTCTCCAATCTAATTCGAGAGGCTTCTTCTAAATTACCTGAAAGACTATAAGCATCCCCTAGGGGGACAGAGGCGTTATTGCGCCAAATAATATCGTCCTTGGGCAAAGAATCAAGTGCCTGCTGGGAGTGAAGGTAAATGGAATCTATGTCTCCTTTGTGGAATGCCAGAAAAGCCCGGATAGTAGCCACCCGGCCTAGGATCTTCGTCTGGTCAGATTCACTTACCGAATCTTGTTTTGTCACTAATTTTTCCGCTGCCTGAAGAGTCTCTTCGGCCGCATCCAGTTGCCCGATAGCAAATTGTTCCCAGGCATGGAATATACATAGGTTTGGATTAGCGAGTAGTATCTCAATGGGCAGCTTGGCCAGCCATTGGTTTAATTTTGTGTGTTCACCTCTACGCCAAACCGTATCGGCTAGATCATCGATCAGGTTTACCGCCCGATAAAAGTTTCCAGAATGCAGTGCATGCTCTATAGCTTGATCGTTGAACCCATTTTTTTCGAACCACTCACTAGCCTTTTGGTGCAACGACAATTCCTGATCCAGTTTTGTCTGGCGTAGCCGCTGGCGCAGTAAATCGGCAAATAGATGATGGTAGCGATACCATAGCCGCTCGTTATCTAATGAAACAATAAAAAGATTGGCACGTTCTAACGCTTCAATCGTAGCTTGTCCATTTTCCTGTCCAGTGATAGTGTCACAAAGTGATCCAGTTAGTCGATCGAGAATTGAGGTTTTCAGCAAGAAGTCACGTATATGTTCTGGTTGTTGGATCAAGACTTCTTCTACCAAATAATCGATCACAAAGTGGTGACTGCCAGTAAAGGATTTAATGAAATTGTCTTTATCCGTTCTTCCCTGCATTGAAATTGCAGCTAAGTGCAATCCTGCAACCCAACCTTCAGTCCGTTTTTCAAGAGCAGCGATATCTTCTGCTGCTAAATCCAACTCCATTATTTCATTCAGGAACTCGTAAGTTTCTGCGGTTGAAAACCGCAACTGGATAGCGCGGAATTCGTTCAACTGGCCACGGGTTCGCAAACGTGAAATCTGAATCGGTGGATCTTCGCGGGTTGTGATCACTAAGTGCAGCTGTGGGGGCAGGTTTTCAAGTAGAAAAATCAGCGCATCATGGACTAGTTTACTGTCAATGAGATGATAATCATCTATAACCAAGACGATCTTGTTCGTTATCATCGCAATTTCATTTATGACAGCTGTCAAAATCGTCTGCGGGGGTGGTGGCTGTGAGGCTTGGGCCATTTGCAATGCACCTACCCCAATTTCTGTTTCTAGACCAGGGATGCGATTTAGTGCGGTGATCAAATAGGTCAGGAAGCGTACTAGATCATTATCTTCTTCATCCAGAGACAACCAGCCTATCAAAAAAGGAGACGACGCGTCGTCTCCTTGGGATTGCAGCCAATCCGTTACCATTGTGGTTTTGCCAAATCCAGCCGGGGCTGAAATGAGGGTTAGTTTACGGTGCAGTCCACGATTGAGTTGTTCGATCAGGCGGGAGCGAGAAACAAGTTCTGGCCGATTCGCAGGAATGAAGAGTTTGGTGAGTAATATCGGAGCAGACATCAATGGGATTATATCCCACTCTGCTAAGCTTCCATAATGGACCGGTTCTCATACACCTGAAGCGCCATCATTCTGTCAAGATCGTGAACATTTGACCTTTTTACAATGTGATCCACTTCTCATTTGCTCATTGATGACATAACATCGTAAAGGTAACTGGCATCATCCAGTGCTGCCGGTGCTGCCCTTCATCCTAAGTTATGAACAACTCCTATTG
>JAHEJP010000441.1 GCA_024638855.1 Chloroflexota bacterium | reverse complement strand
ATACCATATTTCTTTCGGTTCGTCCATGCCCCTTTCAGGCGTGAACAATCGCGCCAGGCCGGCGAAGTCTATGGCGCAGAAGGCAACCGCCAAAATCGTTGCCCACGCCAAACCCGCGAAGCGCACATCGCCAAGGAGACTCTCCAAAGCAAAACGTGTGGTGTCAAAATTGAACATTTCGAAGGCCAGTAGCGCCATGATGAGGATGGCACCGATTAGCAGTTGGCGCGGGATACCTGCGCTGTTCAAGCTGAGCTTGCCAGCAGGGAGTCCTTGACCACCGAAACGATTCAACGAGCCTTTATTCAACATGATTTTACCTCCTCGGTAATTAAGTTGTCTGGCCAGCCGTTGGCCATAGATTTTCACTAGCCCTCAGATCCTCCGACAATTGTTTTGGGCGCAGAGCTTGGTCTATACAGAACCGTGTATGTAGAACAAGTGTTCTGTTTCGTCATACAAGATAGCACGTTTGTTCTATAATGTCAAATTATTGTGTTTTCGTGAAATAGTGTCAGAATGTTTGGATGTAGGGACAAATATTGCTAAATGGTTGGTACCAGTTGGATTCTTAATCAACTCAGTTTTGCACGTTGGTAGCGCGAGTTGTGTCTCGTCGCGCTCGGTTAGAATGAGGACGAATATTTGTTGTTTTCCGCTATTGCGGTGGTTCTTGATGTGGGACGTTTTTTCATGGGATTTTCGAGTAGCTTATGGTGTTGTGATTACGAGTGAAGGTTTTATGGGTTTGACGGGGTTGGCTGCCTCCGTGTGGGATCCGTCGGGAGGAGATAAACCTCTGGCAGTTCATGACTCTATCAAATACATTATCAGGCAAAATGGCTGTCCAACCCTTGACGTTGGGTGCAAGACAAGCATACGATGTTTACAGGATCTGAAATCCGGATTTGAGGTCGAGGGGGTTGATGTTTCGGCTGACATGTTGGCCATTTGCCGGGAAAAGGCAGATTGGCGAGGTTTGAAGCCGATACTTTGCCAGTAGTCGAAGCATGCGCTTGATCTATCGCATCGATTTAAGACCATCTTTGTTCCGTGTAGCATGTTAATGTTACTGGTCGATAGGGAGCAGGCATGGGAAGCTCTGCGTCCTATCTATGTGCATCTGCCGCTGGGCGGCACCTTCGTATTCGATCTATTTTGGCCGTTTGAAGTTGGGCAGACGCTCTCTGACAAGCCTCGTGGGGGATTAAGTAGCTAGATATCGATGTGATTGATTGCGTAGGGCAGCTGTTGATTGCCCGGCGCCGTTAGCGGTTGATGCGTGATGGCGATATAGTCGGAGAAGAGATCATTGCCGCGAATGAACGTTGGCATTACAAGCATGATATGTTGCTGTTGTTGGAAAAGGTCAACTTCACGATATTCTAGTGAAGGGTGATTGGACTGACGCTGAGTTTGCTGATGGTCATAAATCTATGGTCTTGCTTGTTATCAAATGAGGAATAGTAGTTTCAGATACTGTTTTGCGGTTTCGAACTTTCAGCGATTCTTCTGAGTGGTCCGCTGTTTACCTAGCTTCTTAGGATACCGGATTGCTTCCGAGCGTTTGGATACGTTGGCTACCCTGTAGGCGGGCTCAATTGATCTGGGTTTTTACTGTCTGGGCGACCCCAAACGGTATGCCTGGGACGGCAGCCACCTCTTCTACAGTAGCCTGGCGAATACCGTCGATTGACTTGAATTGGTCCAATAGGATTTTTCTCCGTTTAGGTCCTATGCCGGGTATGCTATCGAGTATTGAAGCTACGCCCACCTTCGATCGTCGTTTTCGATGTCCTTCGTTGGCAAATCGGTGGGCTTCGTCCCGGACTCTCTGGACCAAATAGAGTCCCTCGGACCTATCGGGAAGCCGAATTGACCGTCTTGAGTTGGTGACGAAGAGTTCTTCTTCGCTTTTGGCTAGGGCCGCGATGGGTACCTCGCCGGTTAGTTTGAAGCTCTCCAGAACGCTTTTGGCCATCGCAAGCTGACCCTTGCCTCCGTCCACGATTAATAGATCTGGTAGGATCGACCAGGCAGTTTCTTTCCTTAACTTGCCGATTTTACTAGGATCGTGCAATTCGCCTGCCGTGGTATCGGCATATCGTTGAAAGCGGCGCGCAAGAACCTCTTTCATGGCCCCGTAGTCGTCGTTGCCTACTGTTTGGACATTGAAGCGCCGGTAGTCGCTTTTACGTGGCGCTCCCTGAACAAATACGACCATGGCGCCGACGGTTTGTTTTCCCTGGGTGTGGCTGATGTCGTAGCATTCAATCCGTGAAGGCGGCGTATCCAGCTCCAGTGCTTCCTGCAATTCAGTCATGGCGGTGACGTGCTTTGATCTGTCGGCCGCCCATTGCTGTCGGAGGGTAGCGAGCGTATCCGCAGCATTCACCGCCGCCATCCGAACCAATTCCCTCTTCTTACCTCGCTGCGGAACGGTGATTGATACTTTCGTGCTTCGCTTTTGTTTCAACCATTGTTCGATTATGAGAGCTTCTTCGATTTCATTAGGGAGTAAAACTTCTCTAGGAATATGGGCTGCCTCGTCGTAGAACTGAGTCAAGAATTCACCAAGGACATCGGGATCAGTCTCGTCTTCAGTGCCTTCCAATAAGAAGTATTCTCGGCCGATGAGTTTTCCATGGCGAATGAAAAATACTTGTACACAGGCATCGGCCTCATCCCGGGCAAAGGCGATGACATCCTGATCGGTGTTGGCTGCGCTGATAACCTTCTGCTTTGCGACCACGCGATCGATGGCTTTTAGCTGATCCCGATGGATAGCGGCCTGTTCAAAGTCCATTTCGTTAGAGGCGATTAGCATCTGGTTTTCAATGCCCTTTATGATCTCATCAGATTTTCCATGAAGGAAATCCATCATTCCTTGGATCATGTCACGATACTGGGCTTGTGAAACGTTGCCAATGCAGGGTGCGTTGCATAACTTTATGTCAAAGTAAAGGCAGGCGCGGGTGTCATTGCCGTCGATGTCTCGATCGCAGGTCAGATAGGGAAAGATTTTTCTAAGAAGATCAAGCGTCTGATGGACAGCCCATACCGAGGTATAAGGGCCAAAATAACGGGAGCCATCGCGGATCATTCGCCTGGTTACGGTTACCTTTGGGTAAGAGGATGACCAGCCAATCTTGATGTAAGGGTAACGCTTATCATCTTTGAGGCGGACGTTGAAATGGGGCTTGTACTTCTTGATGAGATTCATCTCTAGCAAAAGCGCCTCTAATTCAGTATCCGTGGTAATGATTTCGATATCCGCTATCTGTTCGCGGAGACGGCGGGTCTTGAAGGAATCAACGTTCTGCTGGAAATAAGAGCGCACACGACTGCGAAGATTCACAGCCTTTCCAACGTAGATTACGCAGTCGTTGGAATCTTTGTGCAAGTAGACGCCCGGCCGCGTGGGCAGGTTGGCCAGGATTTCTTTCACATTATCTGGTGCTTCGAAACTCATAGCGGAGATTATAATGTGTCAGGCTTAAAAATTGAAAGAAGTGAATTGAGAGAGCGAACTGCGAAGGCATCTACGCAGATCATTTTTCTAAGAAATAGAGCTCTTAAACACCTAACTTCTTTTTGTAACGGCGTTTGGTTTTGTTGGAGGAGATGACAACAAGGAGAGATTCGTTGGTACTAGACTTTCAGGTCGGCCGGTTGGCCACCGCTGGCTGCGATTAGCTTGGATGGGCTCAAGGCAAATACGGCGTATGGTGTGCCGGCCGCTGCCCAGACCAGATCATATTTAGTAAGCTCTTGATCAACGAAGACCTTCAACTTGGTTTTATAACCAAACGGGGGCACACCTCCTATGCTGAAATCAGTCGCTGCTTTTACTGTATCCGCATCCGCTCGACGTACCGTTTTTCGGCTGGTTGCGCATAGGTCTGCCAGTTTTCTCTTGTCAAGGCGATTGGTTCCCGAAAGCAACGTGACTACTGGGTGACCACCAACAATGAAAACAAGGCTCTTGACGATCTGGTCTACTTCACAACCGATAGCGGCCGCAGCTTCTTGGGCAGTTCTGG
>JAHEJP010000091.1 GCA_024638855.1 Chloroflexota bacterium | reverse complement strand
GGAAAGGCCTTCACATTTGCTAACTGGGAAGGGGCGATCATCCAACACGGTGAAACTGATGGCGCTCGTTACCAATTATTGCATTGGTTGAATGATGGAGAGCGTTTGATAGCGGTCACAGATCAGGAGGGCGAGGAATCATTTGTGCTGTTAAATGCTGATGGACTCGGCGATCCGGAGGTATTGGTTGGCCTCGATATAGGCCGGCCGCTCGAGTTGGCTGTCAATCCAAAGAAAGATCATGTTTTATTCAGCAATCACAGATACGAGCTGTGCATGCTGGATCTGTCAACGAAAGAGGTGACTCTTATCGATCAAGGACAATCTGAACCGATTGCCGGCTTTGATTGGTCGCCAGATGGGGCTTGGGCCGCTTATAGCGTTTCGGTTTCCCAACATGTGTCGGTGCTTCGATTGTGGCAGGCTGAGACAAACCAGGTGACGACTATCACCCAGCCGGTATTGAGGGATATCGCGCCGTCGTTCGACCCAAAAGGTCGTTTTCTGTATTTTCTGTCTTATCGCCACTTCGATCCTGTATACGATAACATGCAATTTGATCTAAATTTCCCTCGGGGTATGAAACCCTTCTTAATTGTCTTGCGCGAAGGCGTCCTGTCTCCCTTTATCGCTACACCTCGGGCTCCTGGAGAAAAGCTAGACAGAAGCAATGGGAATGACTCAAAAAATCCTGATGATGGCGTTCCAGAGTCGGAAGATTTGGTTGGGACCGATGATGATAGCGCACGGAATGAACTTTCGGAAGATTCTACGGCGAACGGCGAGAAGGAAATTGAAGCAGTGAAAATCGATGTCGATGGCATCGAAAAGCGAATTGTGCCTTTTCCGGTTTCAGAGGGTTTATATGGGCAGATTATGGGAATTAAGGATGGTCGCGTAATCTATTCTCGCTATCCAGTCGAAGGTTCAATAAAGACCGATTGGCTGCCGAAGGAACCACCGGCCAGCGGCACGATCTTCGTATACGATTTTGTGGATTTAAAGGAAGAGACGCTCATATCGCGTGTGGGAAGTTTTAAATTGTCCAGTGATGCAGGTGTGGTCATCTATCGCTCAGGTAATCGTCTGCGAATCCTCAAGGCTGGTGCCAAGCCAGATAAAGACGCGGGTAGTCGACCTGGCCGAAAATCGGGTTGGCTTAATTTAAGGCGCATTAATCTTTCAGTTAACCCTTCCGTTGAGTGGCGACAAATGTACCGGGAAGCATGGCGATTACAGAGGGATCATTTTTGGACTGCCGATCTATCTCAAATTGATTGGCTGGCAGTATATGAACGTTACCTTCCTTTGCTTGATAGAGTGGCGAGTCGATCCGAGTTCTCGGATCTGATTTGGGAAATGCAAGGAGAATTAGGAACATCACATAGCTATGAAATGGGCGGGGATTATCGCCCTGAACCCAGATATGATCAGGGTTATCTGGCAGCAGACTATTCATTTGACGATGAATCGGCCAGGTGGCAGATAATTGACATTGTTCAGGGGGATGCTTGGGATGAACAGGCAGATTCCCCGTTAAATAAACCGGGTGTAGCCATCGATGAAGGAGATTATCTGTTGGCCATAAACGGCCGCCAATTAAGTCGATCGTTTACTCCGAACGCAGCACTTGTCAATCTTGCTAACCAGGAAGTCTTGTTATCAATGGCTAAGCCTGGCGACGTTCAGACAGGAAATATTACTGTCAAAGCGTTACACGAAGAAACATTAGCCCGCTATAGACAGTGGGTAGAATTAAATCGCAGGATTGTCCATGAAAAGAGTGATGGAAAAGTTGGGTATGTTCATATACCCGACATGGGGCCAAATGGTTATGCTCAGTTTTATCGTTACTACCTGGCTGAAGTTGACCGGGATGCTCTCATCATAGATGTGCGCTTCAATGGTGGGGGCCATGTATCACAACTTATCTTGGAAAAGCTCTTTCGCCAGCGTCTTGGCTATGTTGTTAGCCGGTGGGGGAATGTGCTTAGACCTTTTCCAGGAGAATCGGTGCTCGGCCCGATGGTCGCCTTGACTAACGAGTATGCAGGTTCAGATGGCGATATCTTCTCGCATAGTTTCAAGATGCTGGAGTTGGGTCCCCTAATCGGTACGCGCACTTGGGGTGGGGTTATTGGCATTTCGCCCAAAGTCAGGCTAGTTGATGGCACAGTCACAACCCAGGCTGAATACGCCTTTTGGTTTCGTGATGTCGGTTGGGGCGTCGAAAATTACGGAACTGATCCAGATATCGTCATCGACAATAGGCCACAAGAATATATCAATGGCCAGGATGCCCAATTGGAGCGGGCGATTGAGGAAATAGAAATTCTGTTGTCGACTAACCCTCCTGCTAAACCATCATTGGACAATCGGCCTGCCAAAGCGCTGCCTAAACTTCCATCGCGTTAGGGGTTTAGAGCCGATCTAGAACGGCTCGTGTCGATCACTATCAATCGGTTCTGGAAAATGCCTCAACTATGTAGGCTGTGTGTCTGATGCCCTGGACAAAATCATTGATCCGGAGGTGTTCGTTTGGCGCATGGATATTTCCTCCTGGATAGCCTACTCCGGCAGACACGACTGGCAGCTTAAGCGAGTGAATGAAAGGATAATTCGGACCGCTACCACCGATGATTGGTGCCACAACAGTATCTCGCCTATAAACTTTGTTTGCTGCATCAATAGTGAGTTGGACGAACGGATGATCGGGATCGGTTCTTGCTGGTCTTGTGCCGCCATTGTATTGAATCTCGATGTCATCGAATCCAGTGGAATCAAGGTGCTGCCTCAACTTTTTTAAGATCTCATCAGGGTCTTGGTCTGGCACCAGGCGAAAGTCCACTTTGGCCCTTGCTTCGGCTGGAATGACTGTCTTTGATCCTGGACCCTGGTAACCTGAACCAAAACCACAGATTGTACAACTCGGTTCGAATACGGCCGCCTTCTTTAACTCGGTGCCCCCCTTTAGGCCGTGGAGAAAATGATCGAGTCCATACATCTCGCGGAGTTGTGCTCCATCATCTGGCAGATTCGCCAAAATCTCAAGATCCCGTTTTGATGGCAGGCGCACATTATCATAGAAGCCAGCTATGTTAATTCTTTCGTCCAAATCCTTGATAGATTGAAGAGCCCATACGAGTCGCCAAGCGGCATTTGGAAATATTGAGCCTCCCAGGCCAGAGTGGGCATCTATGGAAGCTGTTTTAGCAATTAACTCAACATAGAGTATTCCCCGCATTCCAAGCGAAAGCGTTGGTGAGCCTTCATGATTAACGCCACCAAACTCCCAAATGCACGCATCGGCTGAAAGCTTCTCCTTATTGTCTTCAATGAATGGAGAAATGTTTGGGCTGCCAAGTTCCTCTTCACCTTCGATCACGAACTTGACATTGCAGGGTAAGTCACCCATTACATGGCGCACGGCTGCCAGACCCGCTAAACGAGCGACGATGTGACCCTTATCGTCAACCACTCCGCGGGCATAGAGGTTTTCACCTCGCCGAGATAATTCAAAAGGCGGTGATTCCCAAGCATCCATTGGCTCAGGTGGTTGAACATCATAGTGGAGATAGAACAATAAGGTCTTGTCCGAATGTCCATTTTGCCGGCCAAATACCACTGGATTACCCTTGGTACGGATGATCTCAGAGTTGTAACCATGTGCTGCCAACATGTCATTCACAAGATGCGCACATTCGTGAATTCCCATACCAGTTGCGGATACGCTAGGTTGACCACATAGACGGGCTAACTCATGGATAAAGTCATCAACATTTTCGTGGATGTAATTATCAATATCTTTCAAAATAGCGGATATTGTCATTTTTTTTCCTTTTAATTGAGTGAGCCGAAGTTGCGAAGTTAGTTAAAACCAGGATATTTCGGCTTGATTTGCGAAATAAGTTCAGAGCACATTTGTCATCTAATCGGAATCGGGAACTATCTCCCATTTACTGCGGCATAATAAACAACGAAGTATAGGCAATCAAAGGTTGTAGGCAAACACCAGGTTCAGCTTCGTGTTATAATCTTAATGTTCACATGAGGAGACGTAATGCCAGTGTTTCTAGCCAATAATAAATATCTGGCTATTGTAGTATGCTTGTTGGTGGGATTGGCTTTGGCTTGCAATGCGCCTGGAAGTGTACCCGAGACGTCCGTAACGAATACGCCCACACTCACGCCAACCGCATCCCCCGAACCACCAAAGCCAACCATTGGGGCGCCGGAAACATTGCCGGCAATCGTTGCTTCAGCCACTCCAGATAGGGGAGCGGAATCTCGGTTGCCAACCTTTACTCCGATTCAAGCACCGACTCTAAAGGTAACGTTGACCCCTAGCAAGACACCACAACCGAAACCGCCGACAAACATTGGTGGCGCCCCTACAAAAGTCCCAACGAGGACAAGCACACCATCGGCTTCTCAAGGTCAATTGGAATTTGATTATCGAATTGAATGGCGGTTTAAGGACGCCAGTGCCCAGGAAGCTGTAGCCACTGTCACAATCTCAGCAAGAGGCGGGGGTGGAGGATATATTTACTTTCGTGATGAGATAGAGGTTGATGGCCCCGTTTTTGAATATCAGTGGCGAACTTGCAGTGGCAATCCAGGTAGTTTGCGGGTCACCGCGGCCGATGGGCAAACCAAACGAATTAGTTATTTTGAAAGTCCACCTTGCCCGACACTCACGCCTTCGCCATGAGGAAGTCACTCGGTTGAGGTCATCATAGAAAAGCCTGATTCGACATCTTTTCTACCCATGGACAAGTGACTCACGTCATTTAGCAGAATCAAGCGAAGACCAGAATCGTCAATTTCAATAATGCTTAAACCTGTGTTGCCACGCAGGCTAATCGAGGCAGGTTTCCCAAGAGGTAGTCCAATCAAGTGACTTATCAAAATGTTCAAAGTACCGCCGTGGCTGACGATTGCGACAGTTTCTCCAATATGAGCGTAACTGATTTTTTCAAAAGATGAATAAGCACGAATCCCGACTTCGAGCATTGATTCACCATCTGGGGGAGCTGAGCCGTCATAACGGGTTTGGCGCCAAATATCACCGTATTTGCTGTTTAATTGTTCAGTAGTCAGACCCTGAAAGATTCCCCCATTCCTTTCTCGGAAGTTAGAATCCATTATGGGCCTCAAATTATGCCTCTTGGCTATCCAAGTCGCTGTTTCTTGTGCTCGATGCAAGTCACTGGTGTAGATGGCTCTAATCGGCCAGTCTGAAAGACGTCGCGCTAGCTTGCGGGCTTGGGCGCGCCCGTCATCATTTAGGGGGATGTCAGTATGGCCTTGCCAACGGCCAGCGACGTTCCAATCAGTAACACCGTGACGGATAAGTAATATTGTCGTCGTCATAGTTGAATCGTTGTTCTTATTGGTATGAAGTTACTGACCTAATTGGAAGGAATGAGTATGGTGGACTGATTTTCTGGCAAAACGGATAAGCCACGGTTCTTCACTGTCGATGCCAATCCAACTATCTACAATATGAAGACCTGCATCTTCCAGCATCCTGTCTAGCACTGCCGGCTGCCAAAGAGAAAAGAAACGCGGCCAATTATAAGGATCTGACTGCCAGCTCTCTCCAAATCCCTCTTTAAGGGAGAGGTACAGCAGGCCACCCGGTAGAAGTAGACGGGTTAATTCTGTCAAAGTGCTGAGAGCCTCTCTGCTTGGGATATGAAGCCATGAGGCAGATATCCAAAGACCTCCGAAAGTTTCACTGAACGGCAAATGACGCATGTCTGCTTACAAAAACTCACCAGGAAAATTGCGCCTGCCTGTTATCAACATTTGCCAGGAAAGGTCAAGCCCAATTACATATAGACCATAGCTTCTGAGTTGGGCGGTATCGTATCCAGGACCACAGCCAACATCCAAAATTGGCTGTTGGTTCAAGCTGTAAGCAATAAGCATGGAAACGAAGCGCTTAATTTGAGTTTCGAGGGCTGATCGATCATGCCAACGAATCAAATAATCGGCCGCGATTGCATCATGAGTCCTAATTGTTAGATCGACTTTTTTTGGGGTCACAGTTAATGAATCTGACTGCATCTTCCTAGAGCAGAGAGTCGCCAATCGCGACCAAAGTGTCGCCATCGATCAGGGTGATTGGTTTGCCGATAGACCATTTTCGGGCTGCATCGGAGATGTCGGCTGTCGTGACGAGAAAGGCTCTTGTGGCACGTTCATGTAGTAGGGTGCCAAAAAGGTCCCGCACAACGTCTTCTCCAACGGTATCCCGATATCGCTTACATTGTACTACGGCTCGTTTGGAACCATCACCAAACAACTCGAGATCCACTCCGTGATCGCCACTTCCACCTCTAACGACGACTCTGTAGCCCTTTCGCCGGAACAGACTTGCAACAAAGTGTTCGAATTCTGTGGGGCTCAACTCCAATAACTGATAGAGGTTGAGGTTGCTTACTCTACCGTGGCTTCTGTTTTTTAATTGGCGAAAAAGCAACCCCACCCAGACTAGAATCAACGTCATTGCAGCTGCCATCTCTACTAGATCTAACAATTCGGTAAATGGCGAAGGCAAGGAGTGGGTCCAAGTCGGCTGATTTAGCCATCGGTACACTAGCCAGACCAGATACAGGCATGTTAAGGCAACAATAATCAGCCAGCCACTGATAAATCCGCGTTTTCGTGATCCGGATCTTTTCAGTGTAGATAAACTCTGGTTATCACCTAACAGGAAATGACGGGCAAGCATAACGGAAACGATTTTAAGTATTCTGCTCAAAAATACCAAATGGCCATCGCTAACCCAGGGCTTTGATACCAAGCTGTAGAAGATTTAGCGGGAGCAACTATTGACCTTACCTCATCGGCTGGAGACAATTAACATATGGATATCCCGCCTGCATTTGTCATTCTCTTGGCAATGGCCTTGACCTTTGGATTCTTAGATGGTTTCCATAATAGCGCCAATGTTGTCGCTACGGTGATATCGTCTCGGGCGATGAGTCCTCGCCAATCCTTAACCCTGGCAGCGGTCGCGGAATTCATCGGCCCATTCTTATTTGGCACGGCCGTGGCTAAAACAATTGGCGCGGACCTGGTTGATTCAGAAGCTGTGACGGTGCCAATTGTTGCGGCCGCGGTTTTGTCAGCAATTATTTGGAAAATATTCACATGGTGGTTGGGAATACCGGCAAGTTCATCCCACTCCTTGTTCGGAGGCTTGATTGGTGCGGTAATCGTTGGCGCTGACATCAGTGCATTACAAATTGGTGGAGTTAAAACGATATTCTTAGCCTTGTTGCTTTCTCCGGTGATAGGATTACTTGGCGGCTATATTGTTATGGGAGCGACACTATTCATAACAAGAGGAGCATCCCCGGCCATCAATATTATCTTTAAGCGTGGGCAAATTCTTACATCGACCGGTCTTGCATTGACCCACGGTAGCAATAATGCCCAAAAAGTCATGGGTATTATTAGCCTGGGACTGGTTAGCACGAGTTTGGCAAATAATGTAGCTACTACCAATTGGATCGTTGCCAGCGCGGCCGGTGCATTGGCTCTAGGAACATTCCTTGGTGGTACAAGACTCATCAGGACGATTGGAGCTAAGTTCTATAAGATCCGGCCCGTGCATGGGTTTACATCGCAGGCGACATCGGCAACAATCATATTAGGGGCGACGGTATTGGGTGGGCCAGTTAGCACAACCCAGGTCGTTAGCTCCGCTATCGTCGCGGTTGGTGCAGCTGAGAGATTGAACAAAGTACGCTGGCTTGTCTTTCGTGAAATTGCCTTGGCCTGGCTCGTGACCCTTCCAGCGACTGCCCTCCTTGCGGCCGTTTTAGTATATCCAATGGATTATTTTCTAGAATTGTTAGCTTAAAATTATGCCATTATTGACTGGCAGCCACGGATCAATTAGATTTCTAATGGGCTGAGGAGAGTAATATGCGACGGATTCGAGATATCTTCAGGCCTCGTCAAGATCGGTTTTTACAATTACTTATCCAGCAGGCTGAATTTGCCGTCGAAGCGAATGAAATGTTGCTTAAGTACTTGAATAAACCAACGGATAAGATAGCCAGTCAACTTCGTCAAACTGAAAAAGATGCAGATGAAATCCGGCGAATCCTGGTCGACGAGTTGAACCGAACTTTCGTTACACCAATGGATCGTGAAGATATCCATGCCTTGTCTCGGAATTTTGATGATGTCGTCGACTATGCCTATTCGACCACAGAAGAGATGGAGATTTTGGGTATCGCTCCTAACGAATACTTGAAGCGCATTGCCTCCTTATTGCGTGATGCATCAGTTGAATTGCATCTAGGCATGTTAAGGTTGAAGGATCATCCAGGTGTTACGAACGAACACGCTCAGAGAGCAAAAGCTCTTGAGAACCGGGTTGAGCGCGTCTATCGGGAAGCTTTGGCGGATCTTTTTGACCAGCCACAGGATATTGAGCATATTATGGAGATCCTTAAGTTGCGAGAAGTTTACCGGCACCTGAGTAATGCGGCCGATCGAGGCGATGAAGCAGCAAATCACCTGAGCGATATCGTCGTTAAATTGACATAATATTATCTCGAAATATTGTTGGCATTTCTTCCAGAGTAAAATGGCGCAAACTATGATAAGCCAACCAGAGACCAACGACATTGTTGTGATTCGTCTTTGTCCATTGGCCGAATGCTGCCCCTGGGCTACAATGCGCCGCGTTCGATCGATATCCTGACGAGAGGTGTATTTATGAAAAATTTTCTTATTACAGGCGGGGCGGGATTCATAGGCTCAAATTTTGTTGTCTCACTGCTTAACAAGTACCTTGACTACCATGTTGTCGTCTACGACAAGCTGACGTATGCGGGTAACCTGGAAAACTTACTGCAGGTTACTGATAATCCGCGATACACTTTTGTTAAAGGTGATATCTGCGATGCTACCTTAGTATCGGAGACCGTTCAGAAGCATCAAATCGATACGATCGTCAACTTCGCTGCAGAAACCCATGTTGATCGTTCAATCATGGACGCCGACGCCTTCATGAATACGAACGTTCAGGGCACGTACGTCTTACTAGAGACGGCAAGAAAACTTGGGCTGGAAAGATTTCACCAAATCTCGACGGATGAAGTGTATGGGGATGTTCCTGAAGGCATCGCTAGTTTAGAGAGCGATCCAGTTGCTCCACGCAGCCCATATGCCGCCAGCAAGGCCAGTGGCGATTTGATGACATTGGCTTTTTACACGACCTACCAGTTGCCGGTGACCATCACCCGGGGGGCTAACAACATTGGACCTTATCAATACCCTGAAAAGGTGGTGCCTTTGTTCGCGACCAATGCGATAGACAATATCCCATTGCCAGTATACGGTGATGGACGGCAAAAGCGTGACTACCAATATGTGCTGGATCATTGCCGAGCAGTTGATAGAGTTTTACATCAGGGAAAAATTGGTGAAATCTATAATATCGGTACTGGTCATGAAATGGAGAATATGACTATGGTTCGCATCATCTTGGACACATTGGGTAAACCAGAAAGTTTGATTCGTCATGTAGAAGATCGGCCGGGTCACGATCGTCGCTACAGTCTCAATGTGGAAAAAATACAGGATCTGGGTTGGGAACCTAAGCATTCGTTAGCTCAAGCGATTGAATTGACTGCCCAATGGTATCGGGATAATGAATGGTGGTGGCGAAAAATCAAGGAAGGTGATTTTCAGACTTATTATGAAGCCCAATACGGTGACCGGCTTCGAGCTGCCCAATAGTCATTTTTCTGATGGTCTGGTTTGTCCGATCAAAATGGTCCCGGCTGAAATTCCGGCGATATTAAGAACGATAACGACCACAGAAATGAATTTGCTCTTAAGGTATTTTGGTGAATAGAATCTGCCAGATTTATTTAGTTTCATTACTCATTTTATTGGTTGCTTGTCAGAGCAGTGAGGGACCTGTCGATGATGGATCCTCTATCCTAGGGACAAGTACAGCGGTTCCGACTTCGACCAGGCTGGTCCCTTCGGAGGTCGCCGTAACCGAATCCGAAAACCTGGTGACAGCGGACCCTGTCCCTGAGGCTACGGCAACTGTTCTTCCATCACCGACGATTGAATTGGGTGCAACAATAACGCTTACAACGGCTCCGACAAGTGAACCCATAAGAGATATCTCTTTGGACGAGATTGTCTCCGGTCTCATCAAACCGACGTTTTTGACAAACGCCGGCGATCGGCGACTTTTTGTGTCTGAACAAGCCGGCCGGATCCTCATTCTGGATGGCAATGATATATTACCGGTACCGTTTTTAGATATAGTGGACAGAGTGGGGTCGGATTCTCTAGAGCAGGGGTTGCTTAGCATTGCCTTCCATCCGAACTATCCGGATGATGAGCGATTTTTTGTGAACTATACAGACAGATCCGCCTCTACCGTTGTATCAAGTTTTCGGGTTTCGCAGGAGGATCAGAATAGGGCTATTGCATCAAGCGAGCAATTGCTATTGAAAATAACGCAACCTTTCGCCAACCATAATGGCGGGCAGCTTCAATTTGGTCCCGATGGCTACTTATATGTTGGCATGGGTGATGGAGGTAGTGCCGGTGATCCCTTAAATTCCGGTCAAGATCCGAGCACGTTGTTGGGAACGATCTTGCGCCTGGATGTTGACGGTGAAGTTCCTTATACAATTCCCAGGGACAATCCATTTTTTGGCAGAGATAGCGTTAGAAATGAAATCTGGGCAACCGGCTTAAGAAATCCCTGGAGATTTAGCTTTGATCGCTTGAGTGGCGATTTATATATCGCCGATGTTGGCCAAAATCAATGGGAGGAAATCAATTTCCAACAAGCGACGAGTACGGGCGGTGAGAACTATGGCTGGAATGTTTTGGAAGGGACTCATTGTTTCCTTCAAGCTAGTTGTGATCCCTCTGAATATGTGTTGCCTGTGGCTGAATACGACCATGTAGAAGGTGGTTGCTCCGTGAATGGTGGCTACGTATACAGAGGAGCTAACTATCCTGAGATGAGTGGAAATTATTTTTTCGGAGATTATTGCTCAGGACGGATATGGAGTTTATTTCAGTCCCCAGGAGGGGAATGGACGATAAATGAGGTCCTGGATAGTGATCTGATGATCTCTAGCTTTGGCGAAGATTCGTCTGGGGAATTATATGTCCTTGATCATGTTGACGGTATCGTTTATCGAGTGACACCAAATTAAAATTGCTGGCAGATCGAGATTTTAAAAGCGTTTTGGGGCGGCAAGACGGTGATTCATTCGTCGATGCGACGATACCGGTTGAATGAACTCGAAACTTATTGAATCAAGATAGTAGAATTTTAACCACTCCGTTTTCCTCTAAAATCTTGAAAAACCGCAGCCGGCAGACTTCATCTTCGGGCCATAGAGGCCGGCCCGTCAGGACCTCGAATCGATAGCCGTGATCTGGACAGTCAATCCGGCCTTTGTAATAGCTTCCCTTGGCTAGATCACCGGCTGCGTGGGGGCAAACAGCGCTGAAAGCCTTTATTCGGTTATTCACCTTCGTGATCAGTATCGGCTCCCCAGAGATCGTCATTGACAACAGCTCACCCTCTTTAACATCAGCAAGTTTGACAGTTGTTAGGTGGTTGTCCGAATCGTTTTCAGGATTGGTTTTTGTTTCAAACGGTCTCATGTTAAGAGTTTTTATTTGGGTGGTCTTTCGAGTAAGTAAAGAGGAATGATAATAGCAACAATCGATTTAGAACTTTGCTTTGCACAGTCCAGGATAAGCTATGCTGACCAACCGCCTTCTCCTTCTTGAGAATCGTAATCTATGATCAAGCCCAGTTGAGCGGCTGATAACAACAAATTCGGCCAATCGTCCCGGCGAACGACAGCAGCATAATCTCCCATTGATTCGGCGATAAAAGCTCGCGTTTTCGTATTGTTTCGTAGCTTTGTCAGGGTTTCCGCATCGCGAACTCTGAGCAAGATCACATCTTCCAGGAAGGCTTCTGTACCTTTATCAAACCAGCGCTCAATGGCCCGGTTAGTGGACGAGGGAAGAGGGCGAGCACTGGCTTTTTCCAAGAAATCATGCAACCTGGTGAATTCAATCCCTTGTTCCTTTGCCCTTGAGAGAGAACCAGGCGTTATGCGATACAGGAAAGGCGTTCCAGGCTGAACAGGTTGGGCATCTGCGATGCGGGCAACCTGAAATCTCTTGTAGCGATTGGCATTGAACGGCACCGATATTGTCGCATCATCGTGAACGACTACCGGAACGTCAACTTCGGCAGTTGCTACCGGTTCGTTGTTCAACCAATCCAAGCACCGTTGGCTCAGCTTGTAAACCAAATCATGATAATTATTGCCAATGCTTAAGGACACTAGGCCTAGCCAAGCGCATGGACCAGTGATAAGAAATCGCAGCAAACGTCCTTCTACCAAGTCCCAGCTATCGAAGCCACTCAGATAATTGCCACTGCTAAGATCTCGTATGTACCAGGTGTCATAGTTGCCATCGGGTCTTTGAAAATCAGGATCCTGCTCTTTAATGAAGGCGACTAGATCTGAAATCAGGTGCCAATTGTCATCACGGGGCAAAGCATCTAAGAGCGCTGTCCGGGCTAAGATGGGATCATTTTGCCAGCCACTGCCTTCACAGGCTATTCCAGGAGTCACGCATAATTCATTCCAGGAGCTATTGCTCCATGAATCGGCTAGATCACGGAGTTGTTCATCCCTATTCTTCTGCAGCCAGCGGACAATTGGACGAGCCGGGCGAACGCCTTCATCAGTCACCCTTAAAAGTTCGAGCTCCCATGCGCAAGTAAAGAGTAACGAGAGCCTGTCTGGATTTGAGTTCATGATATAAGGGTGTAATGATGATAGGTTGTCTTCCTGGACTGCGTTAATTTGGGCCATGGATAAAATGGCTGTGATATCGTCCACGGCCGCAGTTGACTCCGGACTTGACTTATTTGGTTCGTCTAAGGCTGGCAGATAGGTTTCTTGCGATTCACTTATCTGGCCCGTTTGACTTTTTTCGGCCAAAAACTGCTGGCTGAATTCAATGGGCAGATAATAATACTCTACTAAATCGTGTCCCTCAGATTCGTCAAAAGCGCGATAAAGGAGTCCTCTATACCAGAGAGATTCTGCCGGGCTAATCGGGTCTAGCCAAGGTTCATCACGTTCCATTCGACCCGGACCCATCTGTCGGATAGTTCCGTATAAGCGCTCGAATGATCCTACTATGGCGCGCCCATCAGATTCTATGAGGCTTTGCAACGCAGCCACCTCCTCTGGTCCCAGGTAATTCATTTCATTTTTTAGGTCGAGTTGACGTAGTGTATTGCTCAATGTCTTAACACAGTCCATTTTCTCGGCGCCAGTCAACTCCAAATCCCACCATTCACCAATTACCCGTAACACGATAAGTTCGTGGTCAAGTAAGGATTTTTCAAGATTGAACATGGTGTTTCACCCGTCACCAAACATAACCGGCAATGCCGCTTGAAAGGTGGTTATCGTTACGTGTCGCACGTTGTCTTCATGATAGGCGAATATTTCACCATCCACATGGATTGGTAAGGCGATATCCGATGTCAATTCTATGCGATTGTTTCGGCGCATCGTTACGTGGTTCGAGGTTACATGCGTGCCACGCATAGCTTCAGGCAGCAATCGAAGCATCAAAGCCCGATTCATGGGATCGACGAGACAACTATCCAGCAATCCATCATCAAAAATTGCATCTGGTGTTAGGTAAAATCCACCTCCGATTCTTGGTCCTATGCCAATGGCCAATAACAGCGCAGCTTGTTCGACGGAATCATTGTCAAACTTAATTTTGAGATGTGGTGTCTGATAATAAAAGGCGATTGTCCTTAGTGCAGCCAAAGCGTAAAGTGCAAAACCATGAACTCTGGTTATGGTCCGGCTCTGAATGCTAACGGTCGCATCAAACCCAATTCCGAGTCCGTTGGCGACATACTCTTGCCGGCCGCGATCATCTGCAATAAGGGCAACGTCAATTAGTTTAGCAGACCCGGTAAAAATATTTTTGATTGCCGAGTCCACATCGGAATGTAAACCCAAGCCATAAGCGAAATCATTGCCTGAACCAAGCGGTATCAAACCCAATTTTGTTAACGATTTGCCGTCAGCCATTAAACCATTCACAATTTCATGGATGGTACCATCCCCGCCTGCTGCGATCACTAATTCATATCCCTTAGCTATCGCATCCCTGGCCAATTCGGCCGCATGGCCGGCATGATCCGTCAACACCAGATCCGTATTTGCAAAAACCTGACATTTTTTGCGAATAGAGGCAATGGACTCAACTGCCCGACCGTGATCGGCAAATGGATTTAGAATTACCTGTGTCCGCAACTATATCTCCAAAAATTGATTATTAGCGAAGATTATCAAGGCCCCAAGAGATTATACGTCACGTCTTTATCGTACGGTAATCCTGGATCAAATTAGTCATATTTCATGATTAATGGCAACGTGAATTAGATGCGGATCTGGTTTTGTCGTTAGCGTGAATCATTAATAATTGCAATAGTAAAAAAATTGCACAAAAATCAGCAACAGCACCAAAAAACAGCTACCAAAGTACCATATGTAGGTGGCTTATTCAGCTTGTCCCCCACCTTTACACCTTACATAAAACGTGTTATACTCAGCCGCAATTCACGTTACGTCAACTTCTTTTCTTGGCGAGCACCATAGTCGCTAAGTAGTAATCATTATGACCAGTCGCGGAGTTGAGGACGAAGCATACCTTAATCATATCGCGGATACAATCTGCCAATACGGTTTACGAGGTACCGTACTCGTCGGTCTCGAAGCTGGCAAACCACTATCTTTCATAATTGGGCAACTAGTATGGATCTTTCAACCGATTATGAGTTTGGTCATTGGTGCTGATGTGATTAAGAAAACGGCTCTCTTGTTAGAGGATGAGAAAGCCGTCGATCACTTGATTGATTTGTTGGAAAGCAAGAACAAGGCCTAAGCAGTGTTCATGGAACTTGTTTCAGCAATTGTTGTATTACTCGTTGCAGTGGGCGGCGCCGGCTTATT
>JAHEJP010000090.1 GCA_024638855.1 Chloroflexota bacterium | reverse complement strand
CTGGTAACAGCACAGGTATTGATAATGACTTTGTCAGCTTGAGCCGGATCACTCACAATTTCATGCCCGTTGGCCAACAACTGGCGAGCCATCGTCTCAATTTCGCTCTGGTTCAAGCGACAGCCGATAGAATTGAGATATACTTTCACATTTCCATTTTAACGCAGGCCATTGCATGTCGCGAATGGCAGTTTAGTGTCCTCTTCTGATCAGACGGGACGGCTCCTTTTAGCGTATATCCAGAATCTGGCTATTATCCCAATACGATGACCATACAATGCAATCAAAGGATGAAATGGGGTGAAATTCCGTATTCAGGACTATTAACCTGCATACTTCTGACCATAGCCGGACTATGGCTGGTTGCCTGCGGGGCCAGTAATCCGTTGGCCATGCCAACCGATACCCCGCCACCGCCGACGGCAACTCCCAAACCCACAGCTACCCCCCTGCCAGCCCCTGGTACCGTCCACGGTTTTGAGACATTCCTGGCTGAAGCCAAAACCTTAAAGCCAAATCAACGACAAGATTTGGTTAATCGATATTCAGCCCAACTGGCGGGAGCGCCAATCACGGAAGATATTCAGGCAGTATTTTTGTGGATGGGGGCTGCGAATTCGGTAGAGTTGATCGGCGATATGAACAATTGGATTCCAGACGAAGCATTGCCGCTCGTCCGGCTAGAGGGCACCGATCTTTGGTACTTGGTAAGTGAATTCGAGCCGGAGGCTCGCCTCGATTACCGTTTTATGGTTGATGGAACTGCTTGGAAGTTGGATCCGCTTAATTCAGAGACGATCAATAGCCGTTCTGGACCCAATTCCGTGTTGACCATGCCCGCCTACGAGGTGCCTACCGAACTCCTGCTGGCCGGACAGGAAATTCCCCATGGTGGCCTGACGAACCTCACTTTAGATAGTGAGTCCTTGAACCAAACCCGTACATTTTTCGTTTATGAACCGGCCGGTCAGCTTGTTGGTCAAAAGCTACCAGTTATTTATATAAACAATGGTAGCGACTATCTTGACCTTATTGAAGCGCCCCTTATCCTAGATAATCTGATAGCCCAACGTATCATTCCACCCCTTATCGCCGTGTTTATACCCTCAATTAATCTCCAGGAAGATTATGTCTTGAATGATGATTATTCGAGTTTTTTGGCCGACGAACTGTCCCCATTCATACAGCAAACCTACGATGTCGCCACCGAACCAAAGGCAACAGGTATCATGGGGTCAGCGCTGGGCGGGTTGGCTGCGGTCTATACTGGCATTAGCCGCCCAGATGTATTCGGTTTGGTCGCCGGCCAATCTGGGTTGTATGAAACTGACGGAGACCTCCTTTTCCGGCAACTGGAAAGTATGCGAAACGGTACGGCGAATCTTGAACCCATTCGATTTTATCTTGTAGCTGGTAGCTACGAAACGGCCGTTGGAGGCGATCGCGAAACCGGGAATGTTTTGGCGGCAAACCAACGCCTGGCCGAATCATTAACTCTACTCGATCACGAGCTAAGGTATGACGAACAGCCAGAGGGTCATAGCTGGGGACTATGGGAGGGTACGCTCGGCAAGGCTCTTGCCTATCTATTTGAGCAAGGCAGCTAACGATTGCCAGTTAGCGTTTATTGGAATTCCCATTCTTAGAGGCCATGGTTTTCATGAACATCTGCGGCGGTAATTTGAATCCGTGTAATTGAAGCCTTTCGGTATAATGAGATCTCAGACCACCGGGCTCAAAATCGCCCCTAACCTTACCGTCAACTTCACCTCGGTCCTCGAATTTAAAGAGATCTTGCATGACGATGGTGTCGCCTTCGGTGCCGGTGATTTCGGTAATCTGGGTGATCTTGCGTGTGCCATCTCTTAGCCGGGAAAGCTGGACAATCAGATTGATAGCAGATGCGATTTGTTTGCGAACAATCTCGATCGGCAAATCCATGCCCGCCATCATAACAAGCGTCTCCAGCCGAGACAAGGTATCGCGAGGCGTATTGGCATGGATCGTCGTCATGCTGCCCTCGTGTCCAGTATTCATAGCCTGCAGCATGTCCAAGGCTTCGCCACCTCGGCATTCCCCGACCACGATTCGATCTGGTCGCATACGCAAGGAGTTGATGAGCAATTCCCGAATGCTCACCTTGCTATCGCCATCATGGCCTGGATTCTTTGTCTCTAGCCTAACCACGTGACGCTGATCCAGACTTAATTCGGCCGCATCTTCGATGGTTATGATCCGCTCTCCATCTGGTATATGACCAGAGAGAACGTTTAACAGTGTCGTTTTACCAGAGCCCGTTCCACCAGCCACGAGGATATTCAGTCGAGAGACGACGCACGCTTCCAGAAAATCGGCCATATGCTTGTTCATGGTACCAAAGTTAATCAAATCGTTGATTTCCAATCGCTCTTTAGTGAATTTTCGAATCGCTATAGTTGGCCCATCAATCGCGCAGGGAGGAATGACCACATTGACTCTCGAGCCGTCTGGTAGCCTAGCATCAACCGTCGGCGAAGAAGCATTGATCCGCCTTCCCAGAGGTTCGACGATTTTATTGACGACGCGCAAAACATGATCATCATCGGCAAAGCGAGCTGGAACTTCGTAGATCTTTCCTTTTTTCTCGATGAATATCATGTGTGGGCCATTGACCATGATGTCGGAAATATTATCATCCCGCATCAATCGCTCCAGAGGGCCTAAGCCAACAAGCTCATCCAGGACGTCATTAAAGAACTGTTCCTCTTTTGCAGTTGGTACATTTATCTTGGCATGTTGGCAAGCCTGCTTGAAGCGCTGATGAACCATCTGGACGATTTCAGGCGTTCTGGTGAGTTTCCCAACATCAACCAGGGAAGATTGAATCCGATCGGCGATCCAGAGCGTGATCCGGGCCATATCATTTTTGGTGCCATTGGTTGATGGGTGAATCAGTGGTTGTACAGCGTTCATCATTCCTCCGAAGCGACATTAGTCGAAATAGAACATCAACCATACAGAAGCCTTAGAGAGACCAATGATACTGAGACATATGTACCGCGATAGCTATGGGTAAGCCGAAATAGTCAACCCGCGTTGAGCATTCTTAGGTTAACCTAGACTTTGTCGCTGAAGCGGTCCTCGCTACGGGGACGGAATATGAGACGTAGTGGTGTTCCTGGAAACGGATGCTCTTCGCGGATACGATTTTCCAAATACCGCTGATAGCTAAAATGAACCCAATCAGGCTTGTTCACAAAAAATACAAAGGTAGGCGGATCAACGGCCGCCTGTGTGACATAGGCAAACTTAACTCGGCTACCGCCTTTTTGCGGCGGAGGGTGTCGAGAGATGGCATCGCGTATCAGACGGTTCAATTGGGAAGTCGGGATGCGCTGGAATCGGGCTTCGAAAACTTCTATGACCATAGCCAAGATCTTGTTTACGCGCTGTCCGGTCTTGGCGGATATAAATATCAAAGGAACATAAGGCATGAAGTTCAGGGCCAGGCGTACTTCCTTGGTATATTGAATGCTGGTATAGGTATCTTTATCGACGACATCCCACTTATTGACCAATACGATTACACTGGCCATTTCATCAACTAACATACCGGCGATATGGGCATCTTGGGCAGTGATGCCCTCGGCCGCCTCAATAAGCAATAAAGCCACATCTGAGCGTTTCAAGGCCTTTATCGCACGTATAACACTATACTTTTCTACGCCTGGATCGATTTTTCCTCGCCGGCGGATTCCGGCCGTATCGATCAAGGTTAGTTCTTGGCCATCCCAGTCTAACTTTGTATCAATGGCATCTCGGGTCGTACCGGCAAGCGGACTAACGATAGCCCGTTCCTCCCCAAGTAGCTGATTGAGCAAGGTTGACTTGCCTACGTTCGGCCGGCCGAGGATGGCAATTTTTATCGAGTCATCTTCCTCGTCTTCCTCAAAGACCGGTATCGCTTCGACCAGAGCATCGAGAAAGTCGCCGGTTCCGGTACCATGTAGGGCTGAGATGGGAAACACCTCTCCCACTGCAAGCTCATAAAATTCATACGCGCGATCCCGATATTGTTCTGATTCCAATTTATTGGCAGTGATGATGACGGGTTTTCGCGACCGGCGCAGGATGTCGGCCACTTCCATGTCGGCGGCAGTGATGCCTGCTTGGCCGTCGACAACTTGAACCACCACGTCAGCATCCTCAATGGCGATATTGGCCTGACGCCGAATAAGCGGCAGGAAACGTTCTGAGTCCTCTGAAAGGGGTTGGGTGTGCCTACCTTCGGTCACTTCCAGTCCGCCGGTATCCACAAGCAGGAACGAGACCCCAGCCCATTCAGCTTCCGCATAGAGCCGATCGCGGGTCGTTCCGGGCACATCTGATACAACTGCCAAGCGCCGGCCCAGGATACGGTTAAACAGTGTGGATTTTCCTACATTCGGCCGCCCGACAAGGGCCACTATGGCTCTTTGGCTCATCCTTAGAAGCCCTTTCTGGAGGAATGAACTGATGGCGGGGACACCATTGCCACCGGAAAAGGTCCATCAAAATCGAGGGGTAAGGCAAGCTGCTTTTGAAACAGCAAAGTGTCTCCCAGCACTGTTTCCGGCAAACCCAAATCATTTGTATCGGTCAACGTATCCGAGATAATGATTGTAATCTGCGCCGGTTGGGTTGAACGAACCTCCACTCCATCGGCCGATACGGAAACGAAAGGTTCGACCACATGGGTACCGGTTATAAGATTGAGCAAATCGACTGTAACCCGAACATCATCATCCGATAACGAATCTAATGTGGGTATTGGCCCAAAAAGAAATACACGGACTTCATCGGGATCGAGTGTGGCTTGTAAATTTTCTCCTAATGCACGAATCTCCACCGGTTTCTGGACAACACTACTGGTAAGAATCGGTTCAATTTCAATCGTGACGATTTGAGGCTGAATTTCTACCAAGCCTACACCTTCAGGAAGATCTAAAGCAACCTGTTGTACCGTCGTTTCTGTTAAGCCGGTGATATCAATAGGCTCGGTTTGAACCCTTAATCCTTCTAAAATTCCCGGTGCGCCGATTACCTGCACGCTGCTGGGCTCAACTTTCACATCGAGGAGACGGAATCCAGTTGCTGGTTCTCCAATCCAATTGACTGTCACCGGTTTTTCGGCAAAACCTGTTAATTCTTGAACTGGCACGATAACTTCGACTTCACTTGGATTTAAGGTTAGTCCTACGACGCTGGCAACATCGCCTTGGTTATCATAGAAGGTAGGCCGGCGTAATTCGGACAAATCCTCTCGCTGATTGTCAACAAAGACGATGACCCTGCCTTCGGCCAACTTTTCAATACGATCGGCCGGCCCGGTTACTTGGACTGTCTCAGGTTCCACGCGAGCTTCTCCCACCCGGTGTCCCCTGGCCACTTCTCCCCGGATCTGTAATAGAACTAGAATATCGCGGGTGACGATCTGTTCCAATTTCAGTTGGGCCGACTCAGGAAAAACCGACAGCAATTCGATTAGCTCATCACCAACGGCAACTCGAATCGGCGCCACGGAATCGCCATAAGGCACTGATGTCAGATCGATTATGGCGCTAAAATCGCCGGGCGATACTTGTTCAAGCGCGGAGATCGGTCCTTGAAAGGTAATTAAGACCGATTCTGGCGGGAGGCCGACGATAGTAGCATCAGCCGGTTTGCCGACGACTTCCACGGCAACTTCCAGGGTGCGTCCTTCAATCGGATCGTTTACACGGACCGCGATAGCCCATATGATGAGAGCCAGAATCAAGGCCAGAATAATTGATGTGAAACCTGAGAAGATCGTCCGTATCGTGCGCATTTGGCTAGCTTATGTCTGTCTGAGGGCTTGGTATGCCGGTTAATTACTCGCCTGCAAATCAGTTTGATTAAGAAGGAATGCGTTGAGAATCGAGCCGATACGGGAAGGTTCTTGCCTGCGGATGATACGGCCGTTATGAGCGATAGAAATCTGGCCTGTCTCCTCAGAAACGACGACGATCACAGCATCGCTGACTTCACTAATGCCCAGAGCAGCCCGGTGGCGCAATCCCATTTGCCTGTCGGAAAGGCTACGGGTTGACAGAGGTAAGACGCAAGCCGCAGCAGCAACGCGTTCGTCACGAATGATGACGGCGCCATCGTGTAATTCGGTATGCTTATTGAAAATAGTGACAAGCAACTCAGACGTCGTTTCAGAAGCTAGTAAGATGCCCGTATCAATGTATTCCTGGAGTCCAGTATCCTGCTCAAAAACGATCAAGGCGCCTTCCCGTCGTCTCGAAAGCTGCTGACAAGCATTGGCCACAGGTTCGACAATCTTGCTGGTTGTATCACGTTGGAAAAAGCGCGTATAGTATCCGGCCCGTCCGAGCTGTTCTAATGCTCGTCTCAGCTCTGGCTGGAATATGACTGGAATAGCAACCAACAAGGCTGGCAATGTAGCCCTAATTAGCCAACGTGAAGCTGTTAAATCAATAACTGTGACCGAAAGCAAGCCTAGTAAAACAACCAGGATGATGACGCCGCGCAATAATTGGACAGCTCGAGTACCACTGATCAATTTAAAAATGCCGTATATAGCAGCGGCTACGATTACTATATCGACAATATGGACTATAGGGCGTTCTGCAAAGCGGGCGATGTAATATGAAATCTGTTCCAAAACAAACCCCATTCGCTGATAGTTGACTATGGCATCGCCATCTATTCTACTTCGTTGTCAGTGGATCACACGGCCCCTTAATGAATCACTTCGGATTTTGCTTGTTTTTAATGACCGTTGCGAATTGTTATGGTGGCTTCTATGAAGCAAGCCATAGTCGTTGACTTGATCAAAACTACGGTCCTTTGGCTTAAATTCAAGAGGACGGGCTTTGCCGTAAGCGTTGAAGCAATTGACGGTAGCTAACCGAATTCGGTGGATCTAATTGCAAAATCCTTTGTAACGTTTCGATTGCTTGCTCATTCTCGCCAGCTTCCAACTGGGCTTCACCCAATTTATCAAGTAGCTTCACTGCATCTTGATTACGCCCTTGACGAACATAGAGGCGCGTCAAGCGGTCGGCCAATCCGGCATCGGCCGGCCTTCGCTCTACTAAATCTTCCAGGATTTCCTCGATTTTTTTTCCTTGCCCTTTGCGGACCAGGCGAACGAGATACCGGTCCAATTGTCTCAAAGCGCTGCTGCTTTCACCCACCTTATAATATAGATCGACCAACGTTAGTATGACGCCATCATCGTCGGGATCGCTGGCGCTTATTTCGTTGTAAGCCGCCAGTGCCCGCTTCCAATCCAAGCGTTGCATATCTATATCGGCAATTGCCCGTAATAATCTGGAACGCCACTTTTTGTCCTCGGAGCCTTTAGGTGCCAGGCGCAGCGCTGCCAAGTATGTTTCCCGCGCTTTATCATTTTCCGCAAGATTGTAATAAGCTTCGCCCATGATGATGTATTGATCTAAAGCTCTATCAATAAAACCCTGCTGAACAAGTAGTTCGATCAGACGCGCTCGATTCGACAGATCCATGGGCGATAGTTCTACCGCCCTTTCATAGTTACTTATTGCTCCGTTGACATCACCACGGACCAGATACGTGTCACCTATCGTCAAGAATTTGTTGATCGCTATCTCGATTCGGTCCTGTTTGACCATCAAATCGGCCAACTGTATATGCCCAGCTAGGTAAAGGGGTGAAAGCTGAATAGCCCGGTATGCTTCCTCGACCGCGCTGTCATACTTTCCTTGCGCCGCATATTCCTGACTAAGATGAAGAGATTCTAGTACAGATAAAGATCCGGCCGTGAGGATCTCGCCCAAAATCAATGTTTCTCCTTTAGAGGTCAAGCCATCTAATCTTTGTCGTGCTTCAATCACTCGCTTGTGCCAGCCAGGGCGATTCAGGAACAAATCCAACCCATTGATGAAGGTGGTTACTTTGCCTGCGCTAGCCTCTGACATGAGATCTTGGGCAAAGTAATTATATTGTTCATTGACGCGCCAGGCATTTTCCTTCCTGGTCATTTCTAGGTCTACATATTTCAAGGAAGCGATATAATGCCCAAGGGCCTTATTCATGTCACCTCGTATCTGATATGCCTCGCCAATAGCAAAATGTCCAGCTGAACGGTATTCAAGCTCTTCCAGAGCGGTGGTGAATTCCCGGATCGCCTGCTTGATACGCAATGTTTCACGGTAAAGAGTAGCCAGACAATAGTGGGCAGCGTTGGATGCTCCGCCTCCCTCAAGTACCCGTTCGAAACAATCAATCGCCTCGTCGGCCATTGCGCGGGTTTCAAAATCCAAGGCTTGACTGATCAAAGCATCTCTTTCTAGTTTGCTGAGAATCGCACCTTCACCGGAGGGGAGACCATCCTCACCTTCTTCTGAGAATATTTCTTGGGCGAGACGCTGGCGAGCCTCTACCAGCTTGCTTTCGACAAGGCCCGCATCATCCTCCACCTCGAGGCTGGAGATCCAACCAACCTTTTCAGATTCCTCTGCCGATGCCACCCGGCGGACAGTGTCACCGGAAGAATCAGCTAGCTCAAAATCATCAATATCCACCTGCTCCAATTGATCTAAAACGATTGGTTCACCCCGACGGATGAGGTCAACAGCGGTAAGTGCATCCGCATTCCTTGGATCTAGCTCTAAGGCTTGGCTGCACATTTTAAGCGCCCGGTCAGTCCCTCCCCGTGAATGATAAATACGGGCCATCGCCAGGTATTCGCGAATGGCATTGTTGACCAAACCCTGCCGCCGGTAGACCGCCGCCAGCCGCTGGTGCCCACCGAGCAAATCTGGATCCAGGTTGACTGCTTTTAACCAATAGCCAACCGCTTCGTCCAACCTCTTACGACGCAGTTGAATCTCGCCCAGGGCCATGTAAGTTTGGCCAGACTCGGCCGACATTCCCAGCCGTTCTTGTACATCGGCAACGTGTTTCAAATAGATCATGTCGCCGCGCGAGTACTTAGCCGCCAGCTTATAAAACTCAAGAGCTTCTTTTAACTCCCCCAATTCCACATGAGCCATGCCTAAACCTGCATAGGCAGCAGGCTTGTCCGGCATCGCATCAATAGCTTTTTCAAACTCAGCGATGGCTTCAGGCCATCTTTGTTCCCAACTATGCGAATGTCCTTGGCTGAGCGCTTCCTCGTAGCGGTCGCGGTTGTCTGGCACTTAGAGCCTCCGTTACGTTTAGTGGACTCGGGTTGAGTATACCACAGGGAAATTGGCGCGAAAAGAACCAATTAAACATAATATATCTTGTATAGAGATTTGAGTTATGGTAAGATAAGCGGCGCAGAGGGGATGTCACCTAGAAAAATGAGGTGCGTTTCAGAAGCGTTGACCTACTGGTGAGGCCAGCCCTTCTATGCCGGTTGAATTATCCTAATTTAAAGCCTTTTGGAACGCAGGACAAACAACAACCCATGAGGAGGGCAAAAAGGTAGGTGACATATGGATAGCAAGTCAAACCGTTACATCCTGGTTGCGATCGTTGCATTTATCATTGGGTGGGCGATAGGCCTTTTTATCTTTGGCTGGATTATCTGGCCAGTTGAATACACGGGAGCTGGACCTCAGGATTTAACTGACCAACATCAACAGATCTATCTAACAGCGCTAGCGGATCTATACGCATTCGACAACAATATAGGCCGAGTGCAGCAAGCCCTGGCAGGCTGGCCGGAGGCGGATCAAGCTATTTGCTCGATGGCTAACCAGACAACCGACCCGGCCGAAGCAGCGCGATTTAATGCGCTAGCAGCGATTCACAATGGAACAGGATGCACGGGTGTGTCCGGAACTGTCCCGGCAGAAGAAGATAACGGTGGGGGGCGAGGTCTTGGATATTTCGCCCTGATCTGTGGATTGCTGGCCTTGCTTCTAGTCGTGGTCGCGGCGATACTTATGGTCCTCCGCGGCCGTGGTGGCGAACCACCAAGACCTTCGGGCGAGAGCGTCAGCGAGTCAGTTGCCAGAGTGCCTGTTTCTGGGGCCGAATCCGTCGAGGAGCATATCACTGCCATCGCTCGTTTCCAGACGACCTTTGTACGTGGCAATGACACTTACGATGAATCCTTCAGCATTGAGAATGAGGATGGCGACTTTTTGGGTGAGTGTGGTGTAGGCTTGTCGGAGACCATCGGCACCGATACGCCCAAGAACGTGACTGCCTTTGAGGTTTGGTTATTCGATAAGAATGATATTCGAACGGTGACCAAGGTCGTGATGAGCGACCATGCCTTCTTCGACGAGGCAATCAAGGCCAAGTTGGCGCCTAAGGGCGAACCGGTTTTAGCCAGGCCCAATGAAACCATTGCTCTCGAGACTGCTTCCCTGATCGTTAATGCTGAAATCATTGAGTTGGAATACGGTTCAGAAAATCTGCCGCCGCAAAGTTTCTTCGAACGTTATACGGTTGAATTATCAGCCTGGGCAAAAGAAGGTAACTTTGGGGAACCAGATGTTCAAGGCCGTGTTGACGATATGCTTGAATTTTAAATCTTAGCTAGTTTCATTAATCGGGATAGGGGGGCATACGCCCCCCTCCCATACCACCGGACATGTGGCTCCGCATCCGGCGTTTTGGCTAAGTATGACGAAGTGGTCCTCGTGTTGAGTTATTTCTCGCTCCATTTGCCCTGATAGCCTCTTGCATTTGCTGCGCTTCATTCCGGCCTTCAGTCTTCTCCCTGCGTTCGCTCTGGTTTCTTTTCAACCAGCTATCGGCTGTTGACGCTATCCTGCGCCTTACTACTAAACTCCTTTACTGTTCTGCCCTTCACCCTGAAGAGGAGTTACCTCGTCTGCCTTGGGTGGTCGTCACACCACCGATTACTATGGCTTCTGCTGATTTCTGCCCCTTGAGGCAGGCCCCCTTGATAAAATGCGCTGTCTTTCCCTTGAAACCTGCCGCTTTTACATCGAACTGCTTTCATCCTGCCTGGGCTTCACTGTCTCGTGCCAGCTTACCCGTCGCCCCATGCCTCTCCACGCTCGCTCAAGCTTGCGCATTTACCATCGGCTTACGGTTGGTCGGGTCAATGTCCGCGGAGAACTTCCATCTCCTGGTCATCGCCAATGCGGTCATACATGAAAAAGGAGCCTGTGTTCGCATGATCCTTTTCATCATTTGTGACAGTAAATCAGGCGAGAATAATCCCGTATGTAAATTAAGCCCGCCGGTAAGGTACAAACAACTTCTCCCACTCATCCAAGGCATATCGATCGGTCATGCCAGCAATATAATCGGTAATAACTTGTTCTAAGGCCACATTGACCAACCGCTCTTGGATTTTTTCCGGCAACATCCTGGGCTCGTTTACATATGCCTGGAAGATCTCGACGATAAAACGTTCGGCCTTGGTCTGCATGCGCATAAGCCTATAATGACGATACATTCGCTGATATAGAAAATCTTTCAACTCCCGGATCTGTTTCGACAAACCAGATGAGTACGTCACGACAGTCTCGTGATGGAGCTGAAGTTCTTCGGGCGAATCAATGTGCTTGGCAGAGATCTCGGTCGCTGTCGTTTCCACGACATCTGATACCATTAGACCGATTAACTCTCTGATCACTTCTCGCCGGCTAACATCATCAAAATGCAATCCTTTCCAACTATTATCCATTGCCAAGGTATGCCAGATTCTTAGATCTTCCAAATCAATTTTCTGAAAAAGGTCAGCCCTCAAGCCATCTTCCAGATCATGAGCGTTATAGGCGATTTCATCGGCCACATTCGCAATCTGCGCTTCTAAAGATGCTCGCTTATTAGGATCAAAATCGGCGACCTCGCTCTTATCATATTCTGTCTCATGTTTGATTATCCCTTCTCTTGTCTCATAGGTAAGATTCAGGCCTGGGTAATTAGCATAACCTTTTTCCAATTCGGTCACCATCCGGTAGCTTTGTGTGTTGTGGTTAAAGCCTCCCTTATCCTCCATCAGCATATCCAGAGCATATTCTCCGGCATGGCCAAAAGGAGGGTGTCCAAGATCGTGGGCTAAACAAATCGCTTCGGTGAGATCCTCATTGGCCCCCAGGGCACGGGCGATGGATCGACCAAGCTGAGATACTTCAAGTGTGTGGGTGAGTCGGTTCCGGTAGTGATCACCTTCATGGAATACAAATACCTGGGTCTTATACTCAAGACGTCTAAAGGCACTCGTATGGATGATACGATCCCGATCCCTTTGAAAGGCTGTACGGCTTGCCGATTTCTTTTCAGGATATTTTCGACCCGATGATTCGGCGCTCTTTATCGCATATGGAGCTAGAATGACGTTCTCGATTTTTTCAATATCTTCTCGTTTACGATATAGATTCATAAGGCACCTCACTGACAACCGATGATACTCTATCGATATACTTGCAACAATCTTATGACAAGTGTAACATAACGTTAAAGGCTAGGTAAATGGACCAGTCGCAGCGACAAAGCATGAAAATGATTTTCGTCCTGATGGTTAGCGCTGTATTTTGTGCAGTGGCTACCTTTGTCGCTTTGGCGCTCGTGATCGATCGTTCTAATTCACCTACAGAAAACACAGACATGATACCGATCGTGATCACTGTAGCGGGAACATCTGTAGCATTATATCCCGATCCTAACAAGTCCATTTTGTTAGTCAGCGAGGCTGGCACCCCGGTTGCACCAGAATCAGGAAATCCTGAGCAGGCCACTGCCGCCGCGGCGACCGCAATAATCCAGGTTACAGAGACTCCTGCCCAGCCTTTGGCATCGCCAACACCGCTTCCTCCTCCGCCGACGCCGGTCCCCCCATCGGTGATCTTTACATCCTATGTCGTCCAGCCAGGAGACAGTCTTTACCAGATTACTTTGGTACAAAATACTTCGATCGACCTAATGGCACTCTATGGCATCTCCAGCACCGCGATAGTAGCTGGCAACGTTTTAAATTTACCTATCGCTAACCCAGCCTTTTGTCCAGGCATGATTCCACACGTCGTTCGCGATCAACAAACCGTATACAGCATTGCACGAGAGTATGGTAGTTCACCAGACGCCATTGCTGCGGCAAACGGTCTCGATGCCAATTACACCGTCAAGACAACCCAAGTTATCTGCATCCCCTAAACACCAATCATGGCTACAAGTCAGTAAGTTTCATCGGATTAGGCATCACACTAAATCCCCATATGATTCTGACGCCCGCATGACCAATGACGCAAAAAAAGCTGACTTTATTCACTCGCAAGTGAGAAGGCTCAAGGATAGAATTAAACTAGGGAAAACAATAGCTCTTGATAGCTGTTCAATACTGGTGTGCAACAATTTCCACGTTAGCATAAAAAGGTTTTTTCGGTCGGTTACACGATAAGATTCGGGAATAGAACCGTGACCCCCGTCGCATTTTAGCAATTCTTTGTTATAGACGAAATGGAACAACCAATAAGAGGACACCTTATGAATAAGAAGACAATTACTGACATCGATGTATCAGATAAGAAAGTTCTGGTGAGAGTTGATTTCAACGTGCCGCTCAGCAGCAAAGATCCGGCCGATGATATCGTCGTGACTGACGACACCCGGATTCAAGCGGCGATGCCAACCATCCGCTATCTCCTGGATAATGGCGCGGCGTTGATTCTCTGCTCGCATCTTGGAAGGCCTAAATCGACTGATGACAAACAATTCGCCATGGACCCCGTAGCAGCTCGCCTGGGTGATGAGTTGGGGATCGAAGTAATCAAGATGGACGAAGTCATCGGGCCTTCCGTTTCCGACGCCGTTGCTCAGCTACAAGCCGGCCAAGTTATGTTGCTGGAAAATACGCGCTTTCTTCCGGGCGAAAAGAAAAACGATCCCGATTTAGCTGGACAGCTGGCCGATCTAGCGGATGTCTATGTAAATGATGCATTCGGATCAGCTCATCGCGCCCATGCCAGCACGGAGGGAGCTGCTCGCAAGATGCGCGAGAAGGGCGGTCCGGCCGTAGCTGGCTTTTTAATGGAAAAAGAGTTGACCGCTTTAGGCGTTGCCGTTGACAACCCAGACCATCCGTACATCGCGATTATGGGGGGGGCGAAAATCTCCGATAAGATCAAATTGATCGAACATCTGCTAAAAGTAGCCGATAAGATCCTCATTGGGGGTGGTATGGCCAATACTTTCTTCAAGGCTCAGGGCAAGGAAGTAGGAAAATCCCTCGTCGAAGACGATGCCCTGCCCGAAGCCCAAAGGCTGCTCGAAATGGCTGGCGACCGGCTGGTTTTACCGGTAGACGTGATCGTGGCAGCAAGTTTGTCCGAGGAATCAGAAGCATTTAACGTCCCAGCAAATGGAATTCCGGCCGACCAGATGGCGCTGGACGTCGGGTTGGTGACTATCCAACACTTCAATAGTGTTCTTCAAGGTGCCAAGCTGGTAGTTTGGAACGGCCCGATGGGCGTATTCGAGGTCGATCGCTTTGCCGCCGGCACCAATGGTTTGGCCATGCTATTGGGCGCTTTGGCCGCTCAAGGCGCGACCGTGATCGTCGGTGGAGGTGACTCGGCCGCCGCCGTTGCAAAAGCGGGTCTAAGCGACCAAATGAGCCATATAAGCACTGGGGGTGGCGCAAGTCTGGAGTTCCTTCAGGGCATCACTTTGCCCGGTATCGCTGCTCTGGATGACAAGTAAGAACTTCTAGAAGAGATTCGAGTTGAGATCAGCCAGTTTGGCTGATCTCAATTTTTTCTCTTTCCTGCCATATTAATTCCTCTGAACATTGACTTAAATAACTTGCTTTCATCCCACCTATTTACGAGAATTCGGGCTCAATATTGAAACTGCCAGGGCAGCGGCATAGCTGTCTGTTAGGAAAACTGATGAAACATTCTGGAATTAAGATCTTGTTGCTGATCATGGCAATCGTCGCTTTATTGGCGGCCTGCAGCAAAGACAATGAGGTGCCGCCACCCCCACAGGGGGAAGCAGAAGCTCAATCCTTGATCGAAGCCCTGGAGCAAGCCGGCTCTGATCCAGCGTCGACGGTACAATCTGAGGAAGCCGTCAACCTGGGGCCACCGGCAACGGTTGGACCTCCGGCGACAGCGACCTCCCAACCTACAGCAACGG
>JAHEJP010000440.1 GCA_024638855.1 Chloroflexota bacterium | reverse complement strand
TTCTTCTGATTTCCAGGGCATGTTTCGTTCTCCTTTTATTTGGTTGGAGTAAGTGGTTGTATTTTAATTTGATACCTTAAGCATGAAATTACTTGTTGGAAGAAAGTGTTAAAATCCGAAACTCGATATTCGTATTTCGTGCTTTTTTTTTCAGCTTTCCGTTGCTTCCCACACAAATATCCTGCGAAACTTCCCCCACCAGTCGGCGCCCAGCACATAAATGGCAATGAGAAAGCTGATTTCGCCGATAAGAAACAACCAGGCCACCATCGAGGCCTGCTGGTCCAAATCGAGTCCCCATACGATGGGGTGCGGGCCTTGGGGCGTGGCCGCGGCGAATGAATCCCAGGCGTAGAGGGCGAGGATGAATGTGGTCAGCACGTTGGTGCACAACAACGCGACACCGATGTAATGCCGCGTTTTGCGCACAGGACCGGCGTAGCTGGCTTTGACAAAAGCGAAGAACTTGGACTTGATGGCCTTGAATCCCGCCTTGCCAAGGAAAACGATGCTGGCCAGGCTGATCGCCTCGCCACCCAGGACCATGGCACCCACGGTACCGGCACCAGCTCCCAGAGCCGGCATGACCAGAGCAAAAAGGATACCCAGATTGCCCCCAATGATCATGGTGAGCCCGACCTTGTAGCGCCAGGTTTTGGTGAAATCAGGATCAGGTGTAGCTGATGTGTTTTCTTGAGTGTTCATTTGTAACCTCTGCATGTTTGGAAAAGTATCAAAACCAACTATTTAAAATCAGAAATTCGAATTTCGTGCTTCGATTTTTTCTTAGAATCCTCGAATCCTCGGCCTCTTGAACCCATGCCGTTAGAGCCGTTACCAATCACCGCCCATATCGCCACCAAAATCACCGCCTATATCGGGGGCTCCCATATCCGGCATATCTTCCGGCCCGGAGGGCAAGGTGGTGGCCTCGACAGGAGGCTCTTTGTCCGGGACCACGATGACCGTGTCGCGATAATAACCCCGGCTTCCCCACCAGGGGCTGCGGCCGTGATGGTGGTGGTATACGGCTCCACCGCCGCCCGCGCAGGCGGTTAATAGGATGGTCAGGCCGATCAACAAACCGATGGTCGTTAGTGTTTTCATTTGAACCTCCTTGCTATATCAGCGCGCTTGAATGCCGAAAGCCGCCCCGGTGGGATCGGACAAAACCGCCACCTTGCCGCTCTGCAGGATCAATTTTCCTCCAAGACTTCGGGCGTTTTCAATAGATCGATCGATATCGGCCACCTTGAAATAGGGCAGCCAGTTGTCCTCCAGCCCTTCCCATTCTAGCTCCACGAGGCCGGCCACAGCCCGCTTGTCCCGTATGAAAAGGTCGTACTGGTGTTCTTTACCGGCCTCAACCGGCTTGACCTGGTAGCCGAACAGGGCCGTATAAAACGTCCGGGCACGATTTCCATTTTGCGTGATCAGGTCGATCCAATGCCACTGCCCGGGTTTGGCTTTTTTACCCACGGGTGAATCGCCGACAGCCCCCAGTAAAATGAGGGGGGCTTCGGCCGGGTCGCTGACCAGCGCCATACGGCCCCGACCGACAGCGTCCAGGGGGCCCTCCAACACCTTGCCCCCGTGGGCCTTGACGGTTGCCACGCTTTGTTCCACATCGCTGACCGAGATGGTGGACAGCCACAGCGATTCGGATGCGACCGCGTCTTTGCTCTCCGTTGCGGCCATGCCGGCAATGGGTTTTCCATCGAGGTAAAACAGATAGTATTCTCCGTCTTCATCCGATCTGGCTGCACGCCAGCCGAAAAGGCGGCTATAGAAGGAAGCGGCTGCCACTGTATCCTCCGTCAGCAGATCGATCCATACGAAGTGGCCGACCTGGATCTGCCCGGTGGCTGTCTCGCCCACCGGCGGAAGGCGCACGCTCTGGACCGTGGCACCACAGCCGGCCAACAGGAATAACGTCAGAATGATTGACACCGGCAGTGTCAGGCGGTGAAACGCAATAGTAAGACGTGCCAATTGCGCTCTCTTTTCTTGGTGATACGGTTCAATTGATATTTTCATAGACCTGCCCTCCAGCTGATCGATTGCCAGTCTCTCTAAATCCCGAACCTAATATCCAGCGTCTCTCAGCACTTCTTTAATTTCATCTTCCAGCTCCCGAATCACATCCCGGGTAATATCGCATTCTTCAGATGATCGACCTTGCGAGCTGCAATAACCGTCCAGCCAGGTGCACATCTCCTCATAATCAGCACAAATCTCTCTGAAGGTGACGTCCTTTTGCAATAGTGCTTGTATGGCATTAATATTATTAGGAAATTTTCGGTAAACATGCTCGGACACGATATGACCAGTTTCGGTGATGAGATAATGGGTTTAAAAACACTTGAAATTCCACCAACCGGGAATTATCTTGACTATAAACACCGAAATTTTTAATAAAAGTATGTAACGGTTCCATGAAACGTTATATGAACGTTTCATATTCGATATCTGATGGTTCTTGGGATTAACGCCAGTGGGGTTATGTCAAACTTTCCACCTGAAAAGATAGAGGCTCAGCTCAAAAGGATATTGGCCACTCCAGAATTTGTAACTGGTAAAAAAATGAGCCAGTTTCTGCGATACGTGGTGGAGCAATCCCTAAACGGCCAGTCGGACATTATAAAACAGTACTCCATAGCAGTGGAAGCTTTGGGGTATGGAGCCGATTTTGACCCAACTGCCACCCCTTCCGTAAGGATTGTGGCACGGCGGTTGCGGCGAGCCCTCGAAAAATACTATTTAGCGCAGGGCATTGAAGACCCGATTCGAATCGACATCCCCAAAGGCAGTTATGTTCCTGTTATTATGCAAAATCAAGACAGCCCTAAGGACGCGGAATCTGCTTGCGAGTCCATGTTTTCCATGCCAGACACGATAAAGCCTCAGGTTGCGATACCGGATGGTCCTTCAATAGCCATACTGCCGTTGGAATATCTGAGGAATGAACCTGAATATGCCTTCATTGCCAGCGGGATCACCGAAGAGATTATCATCGCCCTGACCCGCTTCCCGGAATTTTTGGTCATCGGTCCGCTTAACAGGGATATCATCCGTCAGAAGCACCTGGGGCCACGCGCCATCGGGCAGGAATACAACGTGCGTTTCCTCTTGGATGGCACGGTGCGGCTGCGGGGCCAGACCTTACGTCTTACAACCAAACTGACAGACACCCTCAACGGCCGCAAGCTTTGGGGGCAGACGCACGATCACGACATCGAGAGGACCTCCGTTGACCAGGTAGAACATGAGATTGTGGGCCAGATCGTGGCCACGATCGCCGACAACTTCGGCGTCATCCCTCGCACCATGGCCAAAGAGGTATTATCCCATCACGATGACAGCCTGTCAGACTATAAAGCTATCATGCGGTTCCACCACCACGTCAGAACGCTCACCGAGAAGTCACTAACCGAGGCTGTCGAGGCCATGGAAAAGGTTGTACAATGCGACCCTAACCACGATCTAGCCATGGCGCTGTTGGGCGATCTCATCGCAACACCGTATTGGCTGGGGTATACAGACAGCCAATACGATTTAGAACGGGCCACAGAATTGGGAAAGAGAGCGTTGGCCTTGAATCCCAACTCTCAGCCGGCCCACATTACGATGGCAATCATCTACTATTTGAAGTTCCAGAAAGCACTGTGCTTGGCAGAGATTGAGCAGGTCTTGGACCTGAATCCAAACAATGCCAACTATCTGGCGAACTCAGCGCTTTTCCTGATGGGGACGGGCCAAAAGGAGGAGGGCTTGGCGTTGATAGGTAACGCCATGCGCCGGAACCCGCACCACCCTGGCTGGTACCACTTCGTCCCGTTTCTGTATCATTACTATCGGGGCGAATATAAAACTGCCCTGGTCGATGCCAATGGATTCAACACCCCTGACTATTTCTGGGACCCGCTCATCCGCACCGCGGTTTTAGGTCAGCTTGGTCACCAGGAAGAAGCGGAAAAGACCGTGGGCGAGCTACTGGCGCTGGTGCCGGATTTCGAATCTCGTGGTCATAGTTTGATTCAGCGAATGGTCTACCAGGACGAGAATGTCGATATGCTGGCGGAAGGACTGCGTAAGGC
>JAHEJP010000439.1 GCA_024638855.1 Chloroflexota bacterium | reverse complement strand
ATGGCCCGCAACTTATTAAAGGCCGGATTCGATGTCACCGTTTGGAATCGAACTACCAGCCGAATGGGATCTCTGGTCGAAGCCGGTGCATCGGCCGGCCAAAGCCCGGCCGATGTGGCTGCCAAGTGCGACATCATCATAACTTGCGTTAGCGATACGCCTGACGTGGAGGAAGTGATTCTGGGAGAGCAGGGCGTGATTCACGGAGCCAAGGCGGGGGCTTTAGTGGTCGATTGCAGCACCATAAGCCCGCAAACTACCAAAGAAATCGCCGCCAGGCTGGCTTCTCGTCAAGTTAATATGTTGGATGCGCCCATAAGTGGCGGCAGCGAAGGCGCGGCCAAGGGTACATTGAGCATCATGGTGGGTGGAGATGCCAGCCAGTTTGAGCGGGCTCTACCCGTTTTTCAGGCCATGGGCAAGACCATCACTCATGTTGGGGACACGGGCGCCGGGCAAACGGTAAAGCTAGTCAACCAGATTTTGGTCGTGGTTACCATGCTGGCCGTTGGTGAAGGATTATTATTTGCTCAAGCCGGTGGATTGGATCTTCAAAAGACATTATCCGCAGTCAGCGGCGGCGCGGCCGGAAGCTGGATGCTCAGTAATCGAGGCCCTCAAGTTGTTGAAAGAGATTGGCGCCCTGGCTTTACCATCGACTTGCAGCAGAAAGATCTGCGATTGGTTTTAGAAGCGGCCGACCAATTAGGCGTTCCCATTCCCGGTACGAGCCTAGTATTCCAACTGTACCGGAGTTTGCAGAAACAAGGTTTGGGAGAGCAAGGCAACCATGCTTTGGTAAAAGCATTGGAAAATCTCGCCGGTTTTGAAATTGGTCCGGCGTCCAACGAATCCTCTTAGATTAACGCCCATTCGATAACAATTTCGCATGTTTTTAGCCAATTCGCCAGGAATTTGGCGCGGGCGACTGCGCCAAATTTTGAATAGGTTATCGAAGCCCTTGAAGATGTCGTTGTCTGAAATCGATTTTTGGGAACCAATGCAGATCGTTTACAATAATGGTGCATTGGAGAAAGTGAATTTCTCCAGTAATAATCATTTTCTGGGAGAGGAATAGCGTGAAAGGATTAATTCTTAGTGGCGGAAAAGGGACCCGGCTGTACCCATTAACCTATACAAGCGCCAAACAACTAATACCTGTGGCCAACAAACCGGTTCTGTTTCGGGTTATTGAGTCAATTCGTGACGCCGGAATTAGTGACATTGGAATAGTCGTCGGCGATACGGCAAATGAAGTACGTGAAGCAGTTGGTCGCGGCGATCGATGGGATGTAAATGTAAGCTATATTGAGCAAAATGAACCCCTTGGTCTTGCTCACGCAGTAAAGATATCAGAAGATTTTCTTGGTGATGATCGGTTTGTCATGTTCTTAGGGGACAATGTGATCGAAGGTGGCATAAGCCAACTCATCGCTGAGTTTGCGCATAGTGATTGGAATAGTCAAATCGTTTTAACGCGAGTGGATTGTCCAGAGCGGTACGGCGTTGCTGAGCTAAATGATAAGGGCCGGATAGAACGATTGGTGGAGAAACCTAAGAACCCAACAAGTGATCTTGCTCTTGTAGGAATCTATATGTTTGACAATTCTGTTATGGAAGCGGTGAATACCATCTCGCCGTCATGGCGTGGTGAACTGGAAATCACCGACGCAATCCAATGGTTGGTTGACAGTGGAAAAGCGGTTCACCCATATTTGCATCGCGGTTGGTGGATCGATACGGGCGAGCCAGGCCAAATGCTGGAAGCAAATGATCTTGTTCTAGAGGAAATCGATTATAAGATTGAAGGATATGTGGATAGAGATAGCCAGGTTGGCAGGCGAGTGACGGTTGAGAAAGGCGCCGAGATTATCAATAGCGTAATTCGTGGACCGGCTATCATTGGTCAGGATAGTCGAATAGTCAACAGTTATGTAGGACCCTTTACCAGCATTTACCATCATGTTGTCGTCGAAGATAGCGAAATTGAACATTCTGTCGTACTCGAGTATAGTCGCCTCACCCGCATTAGCGGAAGAATTCAGGATAGTCTGATTGGACGATATGTGACCATAGAACGTTCACCGATCAAACCGAAGTCACATAAAATGACCATCGGTGACCATAGTCAGGTGGGAATTCTTTAGACCGATAAATTTCGAATCAATGAATGCTTTTTCTTGTATTTGGAGGTGACTGATGCGAGCGTTATTGCAACGGGTGACAGAGGCCAAGGTAACGGTTGGTGGGAAGACCATAGGCCAAATCTCAAGAGGTTTTGTCATTCTGTTGGGCGTTACCCATTCTGACTCAGAACAAGAAGCCTATTGGCTAGCGAATAAGATTAGCGGTCTTCGCGTGTTTGAAGATACCGAAGGCAAGATGAACCTATCTGTGGCCGATATCTCGGGAAGCGTTCTAGTTGTATCCCAGTTTACGCTTTACGGAGATTCACGAAAAGGAAGACGCCCTTCTTTCACGCACGCTGCCAAACCCGAGCAGGCAGAGCCATTAGTTAAGTACTTCGCCGATCAGCTTCGTGAACTAGGCTTACCTGTCGAAATGGGCGAGTTTGGTTCGATGATGCAGGTTGAAATCCATAATGATGGGCCGGTTACACTCATATTGGAGAAAACGAATAATCAATAATTGACTGGACCTATGAAACTTGCACCAGGAGCCACAGAAATGACCAAAACCTCTTTCTTTGCCGTTGTTGTCATGGTGATATTAGTTGGATGTGGTTCAGAACCGGTAGAAGAGGTTCCGATGACCCCAACAGATATTGTCATTACGCCAACCATAGCCCCAAACACGCCAACTCCTCGTGGTGCTCAGAATCAATCTGATCTACCCACAAAAACCCCAATACCTACCGAAACATCCATTGCGGCAACTTCCACACCAATCCTGATCACCCCAACGCCCACTGTATCACCGGCTCCACATGTCGACATCGATCAGGCCCCATATGCGGCCAGTGAGTGTAGTGATAAATATCCCTGTAATGACGACATGAAAGGTTGGGAAGATCGGTTACGCGTTGCCCCTGGGTTCGAAATTTCTTATTTCGCTCGTATTGATGATTCTCCAACAAGCATTACGGTAGGACCTGACGGTCGGCTCTATGTCGCCAGTTGGTCGGGCAAAATATATACGATCGATGATGAGGCAAATATCGGAGTGTACTACGATGGATTTCGAGTTCCCACTGGCATTGCATTTGGTCCAGAAGGCCAGAGATTGTACGTCTCCAACCGGGTGACGGACACAAATGTTGATGGTGAAGGGCAAATCTCGGTCATTGAAGATGGCGAAGCCACGACTCTGATTGACGGGCTTCCATGTTGTTATATCGGCATGCACGGACCGAATGGCATTGCTTTCGGTCCTGATGGATTTGGTTATGTTGGCGTTGGTGGTCGGTCCGATCACGGCGAACGTCTTGTCGAGCCTGGTCTGGGAGAGCAGGATGAACTGCATCCTTACGAAGCTGCAATCTTAAGATTCAGCCCAGATGGCGAGGACGTGGAAGTATATGCGTATGGGTTCCGAAATCCATATGACATAACCTGGGACTCTCTTGGTAACCTCTATGCTACGGAAAACGGCCGCGATCCCGATTTGGAAACATTGGAATCCCCACCTGACGAGGTTCACCTGGTGGTTCCCAACGGCGAGCATGGCTACCCCTATTATGAATGCTCGGCATGCTTTGGCGTGCCCGATGGCATCGACATCATCGAACCAATATTGGATTTGATTCCTCATGCGGCTGTGACAGGAATCACAGCTTACCAATCGGAAATGCATCCAGAGTATGCGGATGACTTGTTCATCGTATTGTGGTCTGCTTTTGAGGGGGCTCAGAAAGCCATTCGCTTCAGCCCTGATACAGGAGAAAGCAGCGATTTCGCAACAGGTTTTGCCCAACCCATAGACATCACGGTTACTGCCGATGGCACGCTATTCGTAGCCGATTATGCCACAGGAATCATTTTCAAGATATTGCCGGTGGGTTAGCTAAGAGCAGTAGGGAAAGACTTAACACCTTAATTAAACAAAGTAATCTGATACAGCCGGCTTTGCAACCCCTTTGCTATAATAGGCGTATATGAGCTT
>JAHEJP010000438.1 GCA_024638855.1 Chloroflexota bacterium | reverse complement strand
AAGAAAACTGTTTTTAGCGATAATTATTTATTCCTGGTAGCGACTGACAACGACCGCATTTTGGGGAGCGCCTCGATTTATTATGATATTGGAAGCTTTACTGATTTGCTAGGTGAATTCGGCCGCCTGGTAGTTGATCCCGAATTTCGTGAACGCGGAATTGGCAGCATGTTGATGAGTGAGCGGCTTCGTTTTGCCAAGGACCGTTTGCATTTTGGTCTTGCCAATACCCGGACAAAACATCCTTATGCCCAAAGCATCTCCTTTAAATATGGATTTCAATCGGTAGGCTTCTTGCCTTTGGCAAGCTTGTTCGATGAACGGGAAAGCACGGCCGTGATGGGTCAATTGTTCACTACTGCAAAGGATCTGCGCCGGAACCATCCCCGCATCATCCCCGAGATATTCCCACTGGCTTCAAAAGTCCTTTACTCAATGGACTTACCCAATGATCTGTTGGTGATTGAGAGCGCCGAAAGTTACCCGATGAATGATGAATACCAAGTCGAGGAATTGGCTGAATCTGGACTTCCTTACTTGCTCCGAATTGAGCGGGGACGATTAAAGCGCCGGCAAATCTTTGGAAATTTGATGTTGAGCCTTGGCTTCTTTGCCCTACAAACAAAAGAAGCTCAATACCTGGTAGCAAAACAAGGTGAAGTCATCGTCGGAGCAATTGGATATGTACACGATCAAGTTGGTAAGACGATCAAGATTGTCGAATTAATCGATGTCGACGATGGCGTGGGTGGCTTTTTACTGCGGGAACTCGACAGACGAGCGCGGGAAGAACTGGATGTGGCCTATGCAGAAGTGGCAGTGAGCGCCTATTGGCCTCGCATCCAGAGGACTCTGGACCAGCTTGGTTTTTGTCCAGCAGCTTATTGCCCATCCTATGTTTTTCATGGCATGGAACGATTGGATGCCATACGAATGGCGAAACTTTACATTCCCCTAGAGATTGGAAAGATAGAATTAATCCCAGCTGTTGAAGAGATTTATAATACTGTTGTCCCAGGTTTTCTGGCAAAAAGGGTTGGGATTCAGGTGGATGAATTTACACGCAGCATATCAATTTTTAAGGGACTTATCGATGCTCAATTACGAAGCATTTCTGGGATTTGTAGAGTTGTTCAATTAGCCCAGGGGGACACGATATTCCGGGAAGGAGAGGTGAATCGAAACCTATATATGCTTATTACAGGGGAAGTTGAGATCCTAATGGGTCCGAATAATGTCTCTGTTGGTAAGGTGCTTGCGGGAGATGTCGTGGGAGAGATCTCTTTGGTTGAGAGTTCTCCCCACTCTGCCACGGCTGTTGTTGCCCGTGAAAGCCAACTTATCGTACTTGCGCACGAAGATTTTAAAGCACTGGTTCAGCGTTATCCGCGAATTGGCATGACCGTGATGCAGAATATTGCCCGCTCATTAGGGAATAAGCTTAAAAAGGTTGATATTACTGTTTCACAGATTTACGGTCTCAAATCAGATGCGGAGCCATCGCCGTAACATTTGTTATCTTCATATTCAAATGTTATAAATCAGCGCCTACGGGATAGGTGTTATCGTGCCACGCTAAGTTATGCCGCTTGGCTTAGCAAAAAGACATTTGTAGCAGGATGGTCTAATCAATGTTTGAATCGATTGATAACCAAAAATTGGTGCAGTTCTTTGAAACCAATTTGCCCCATTATCTTGAGCTCCTCAGCCAGATGGTCTCGATAAACAGCTTCACATCTAATTCGGAAGGAGTCAACACGTTGGGCGATCTTACAAAGGGCGTGTTTGAGGAATTTGGATTTGAATTTGAACGATTCCCTTCTGAAAATCCATTTCACGGCGATCATCTTGTCCTGACCCGAATGGCTAGATCGATGGAATCGGCGCCAACTATTGGTCTAGTCTCTCATTTGGATACAGTCTTTCCACACGATGATGAGAAAAAAAACCACTTCTACTGGCGGATTGAGGGCCAGCGAGCATTCGGACCGGGAACGGTGGATATCAAGGGTGGAACAGTCATGATATCCATGATCATGGACGGTCTTCGAGTATTTGCCCCCGAATATTTTGATAACGTCAATTGGATTATTCTCATAAATTCGGCTGAAGAGATGTTGGAGCATCAATTTGGTAAGTTATGCCAGAATAAGTTGCCGAAGGACTCTCTGGCTTGTCTTGTTTTTGAAGGTGGGCGTGTGCATCAATCCACTTTCTCAGTTGTTACTGCGCGCAAGGGCATGGCAACATATCGGATCGTCGTTGAGGGACGCGCGTCTCACGCGGGCTCGGCTCATGGCAAGGGTGCTAATGCAATCGTTCAGTTGGCGCATACTATCACCAATATTGCCGATTTGACCGATTATGGGAAAGGTATTACTTTCAATACCGCTACGGTTGCCGGAGGAACTGTATTGAATAGAGTCCCTCATATGGCAGTTGCAAGCGGCGAGATGCGGGCGTTTTCTCCTGAGGTGCTAGAAAATGGTATAGCCTTACTCCGTTCGTTGGAAGATGATATACAAGTGCAGAGTTCAAATGGCGGCTTTAGGTGCGGCATTGATGTAACGATTATGAATCAATGGCGACCGTGGCCTCCGAACCAAGCTACAAATCGTCTGTGTTCAATCTGGCAGGAAGCCGGATTGGAATTGGACTACGAAGTCGTTTCTCAAGAAAGGGGTGGTTTGAGCGATGGCAACTGGTTGTGGGATCATGTTCCCACAATAGACGGCCTCGGGCCTTCTGGAGGCAATGCGCATTGCTCCGAACGTAGTGAAGATGGTCGTAAAGAGCAAGAGTTTGTAGATATAAACTCATTTGTTCCCAAGGCCACTCTTAATATATTAGCTATAATCAAATTGATTGAAGCGAGGAGCAAAGAGTAAAAAATGGGTGACAGGCCATCGACTACTAACAAGTTATCGATTTCTTCCGAGTCATCGGCAGTCACCATTGGACGCGAGCAACTAAAGGGCTGGTTAGCGAGTAAACTGGACAACTATTTTTCTTATGATGTTGGGTTCCAGCGTTCATTGGAATATCTTTGGGGTCGAGATATATATAGGCAAAATGCCGGACAACTTTATCATTTTGGTGAAATACTGGCCAAAGTTTTAGACGGTGCTGCTCAAGAGGCCAATCTTGAACAAAATCTGCCACGCTTAAGGCAGTACGATGGTTTTGGAGAACGATTATCAGAGGTCATATACCACCCTAGCCACCATATCGTTGGACGGGAATTGTTCGGTTCTGGAATGCTTTCAGCTTATAAAGAACCTGGAAACAATCTACGATCGCTTTCATTATTCTATTTGTCGTCACAAAATGGCGAAGCTGGCCATAACTGTCCCATCGCTTGCACAGCGGGAATGATTAAAGTGTTGCAGGCCGTAGGCAATAAGCAAATTAAGAATGAATTCTTACCCCGCCTATTGGAGGAAGATTACGATTTATTGTTTCAAGGAGCACAATATCTGACAGAAGTGCAGGGTGGTTCAGATGTAGGCGCTAATGCCGTCACAGCCGATTTGAGAGATAAGGAAAGAGGCATTTGGATACTTAACGGCGAAAAATGGTTTTGTTCCAATGTATCTGCAGATTTGGCATTAGTAACTGCCAGGGTGGATGGTCAAGGTGGAGGAACTAAAGGGTTGGGTCTATTCCTTATGCCTCGAAGATTGGAGAATGGGGATCTAAATACAATATATATTCGCCGGCTGAAGGACAAATTAGGGACGCGTTCTTTGGCAACTGGCGAGATCGAATTGCGGAATGCAGTCGCTTATGAAGTTGGCTCACCTGACCAGGGTTTTAAAAATGTCATGAGTTACGTAATCAATACCTCGCGAATATATAACGCGGTAGCCGTAACTGGCAATGCCAGGCGTGCCTTTATCACGGCTCAGAGTTACGCCCAACACCGATTAGCCTTCGGCCAGTCTATTATTCGGTTCCCGATTGTGCAGGATCTTCTAGCTAATATGAGAGCTGAGACTGCGGCTATACTATCAGGGACGTTTCACATTGTTAAACTGATGGATGACCTTGAACTAGGCCAGACCAACGAACAAGCAGCCGGCTTCTTGCGAATGGCAATAAATCTTAACAAATACCGGTCGGCCTTA
>JAHEJP010000437.1 GCA_024638855.1 Chloroflexota bacterium | reverse complement strand
TCAATATTTCCCGTCTGAATTGCCGTCGCCAGTGCCTGCAGATCGAAGACGTTCAGCGCGATCAACAGGACTGTAGCTGTTCCAGTAACCAGTGGCGCACTACCGATTAAACTTTCGCGTACTGGACCAACCCGGCTTGATTTATAATATTCAACATAACCGAGCTGTATCGTTCCATCGGACAAGCTTTTTGGCAGGACAGAGAACGCGCCAGTGCGCACGCCCAGGATGTTGGCCGTCAGCCAATGACTCAATTCATGGAGTAACACGCCAGGGAACAATATGATTGCATAAAGGATAACAGCCCAATTTTTCTTTCCAGTGATAAGAAATGACACGCCATGCAAATGACGGTGGATCCATCTTTGGAAAAGGAGCAGAATTGGGATAGTTACCGAAACCCAAATAAAGGGCATGAGCGTGCCACTCATATTTAGTCCGATATATCTAGGCAGTCACCCGGGCGGTTACTTGTACCATTTCGACGAAAGCCGGCTTCAAACTAGCGCCTCCGACCAGCGCGCCGTCGATGTCAGGATGGCCCATATAATCGCCAATATTAGACGGCTTGGCGCTGCCTCCATATTGCACGCGCACCAACTGGGCAATCTGCTCGCCATATTCGTCAGCCACTGTCCCACGAACGGTCCGGCCGATAATGAGACCGGCATCGGCGGCGCTGGCTGATTTTCCGGTTCCTATAGCCCAGATAGGTTCGTAGGCTATGACGCAAGTGGCGACTTGCTCAGGTGTAAGACCAGAAAGCGCCGCTTTGACTTGCTGACTAACGAAATTATGAGTTTCACCGGCTTCATTTTGTTCTAAGCTTTCGCCAACGCAAATGATCGGGGTCATACCAAAAGACAGGATTTGTTTTGCCTTTTTATTGACCGATTCATCTGTTTCACAGAAATAGGCTCGTCTCTCTGAGTGGCCAATAATCACGTACTGGCAGTACGGGACCAACATGTCGGCGGCAACTTCACCTGTGAAGGCGCCGCTGTCTTCATAATGGATATTTTGTGCGCCGACGGCTATTCGTGTGCCTTTCAAAGCATCCGATACGGTTGGTAGAGCGATAAATGGTGGGCAAACCACACTTTCAACGCTAGTGATATTATTAAGCCCGTTTCGAATCTCGCGAACAAAGGCCAAAGCCTCGTCCGCTGTCTTATTCATCTTCCAATTGCCGGCAATGATGGGTTTACGCATGTTGATTCTCCTATTGGCATTATTTGGCAAAACCTACAGCTCGAGTCTCTCGAACTACTGTAACCTGAATCTGGCCTGGATATTGCATGCTATCTTCGATGGTCTTGGCGATATCTTTTGATAAGCGAATAGCTCCATAATCGTCAATCGCACCTGGACGGACGAGGATTCGAATCTCGCGGCCGGCTTGTAGAGCATAGGCGCTTTCCACACCTTCGAAGGACGTAGCTATATCCTCAAGCGTCCGCACGCGCTTGATGTAGTTTTCCAGGCTCTCGCGACGCGCACCGGGGCGGGCTCCAGATATGGCGTCGGCCGCCTCCACGATAATCGACTCAACTGACTCCTGCTCCACTTCATGGTGGTGCGAAGCAATCGTGTTCAATACCTTGGGTGGCACCTTGAATCGTTTAGCGAACTCGGCACCTAAAATGGCATGGGTGCCCTCCTGATCGTGGTCCATGGCCTTGCCCAAATCGTGCAATAAGGCGCCCATCTTGGCCACGTTAACGTCTGCACCAAGCTCAGCTGCAAGGACAGCGGCTATCTTGGCGGCTTCGACCGAATGGTGAAGCTGATTCTGCCCATAAGAGGTGCGGTACTTGAGCCGCCCAAGCATCCGGATGATCTCCGGGTGCAAGCCATGAACATTGGCTTCATACGCCGCTTGTTCACCTGCTTCTTTCATTTGTTTTTCTACTTCCGATTGGGAGTCTTTAAGGATTTTTTCGATGCGGGCAGGATGTATTCGACCGTCAGTGATGAGCTTTGCCATGGCTACCCGGGCTATCTCTCGACGAACTGAATCAAAGGAAGAAATAGTCACTGCCTCGGGTGTATCATCCACGACCACATCCACGCCGGCGGCCATTTCAAAAGCGCGAATATTCCGCCCGTTGCGGCCTATTATTCTGCCCTTCATCTCGTCGTTTGGTAGTGGTACCACTGACACCGTTATATCTGCAACATGGTCGCTAGCCACACGTTGGATGGCTAGCGCAACTAATTCGCGGGCTTTCTCTTCGCCAGATTCCTTCGCCTCGTCTTCGATTTCGCGCATAATGCGAGCCATATCCTGCCGAGCATCGGCTTCAACAGTTTGCAGGAGTTGTTGCTTTGCTTCCTCGGTTGTCATCGTGGCTACACGTTGCAACTCTTCCAACCGTTCTGCTTCCATCGTCTCCAGTTGATTCGTTCTTTTGTCCATCCGGCTCTGGCGCTTATTGAGCACTTGCTCGCGGGCTTCCAAGCGTTGGGCTTGTTTATCCAGACTGGACTGGCGCTGATCTATTCTTTCTTCGGCCCGGGCTAAGTCGGAATATCGTTGCTTGGCGACTTTTTCTGCTTCTCCTCTTGTGGCTTGGGCTTCATCCTTTGCCGATAAAATGATGGTCTGGGCTTCTCGTTCAGCGGCTTGTCTTGAATCCTCAGTATCTCGCTTTAGTTTTTCGTATTCAGCTTCGGTACGTGGTTTCAGAACAAGCCACATGACGATGGCAACGGCAACGCCGCCCACCAATAGGCCGGCAATAATGCCTAACAATACTTGCGTCATGTTTATCAACTCCTAATAGAGACTAGAGTCAGTCTCATTATCCATCCTCTTCGATGGTATTCCATAGCTCAATGGTGACGGATCTTATGGTTTCATATTTAAAGCCGCGACGCTGAAGAAAACTGCCCATCTTCTTAAAGAAGTCGTCTTTTGGCAATTGGGACCACAGCCGGACTTTCTTCTGTCCTGCCCGCCAGGCAGCAGCTTCCTCGTCGACAGTGATCAAAACGCTATCGACGATTCCGCGGTCGACGCCTTTTTGGTACAGTTCGTGACGTAGCGCTCTGTGGCCGCGCGGTTTAAATGTCTCTCGTTGTTCAATCCAATACTGGGCAAAGGTTTGATCGTCCACTAATTCAAGCTCAAGCAAGCGATCCATCACCCGCGTTACAATATTCTCATCAAATCCTTTGCGAATAAGACTCCTTTCTATCTCTTTAGCACTTCTGGGCCGGTAACCCAAGTAACGATAAGCACTCTGCTTTGCCTTTTCAAATGCATCTTCAGTCTGAAGTCTGACGATGTCGGATGGCGTTAAGTTCTTACCTATCGACAAACCAGTGGCTACTGAAAGCGCCAGGCTAAAAGCATACTCACCATCCAAGAATATATTTAATCGCTCCTTGTCACGTTTTTGGAGCGTCAAATCTGTTATCGTCGAATTACCTTCGTTAATAGTTAATTTTCCCAACAAAAGAAATAGCCGTGGCTTAAGCCACGGCTATATTCAAATACGCTATTTATTAGCAGGTACAACTTACCTGTCTATAAATCCGTTAATCTAGTAAGCTATTAACCATTGAGACTGGATCAAGTTGGCGCCTAACGCCAGATTCTTGCCCAGTTATCTTATGAAATATCAGATCAAAAACCTCGCTATCTTAATGGCGAGATCATATTCTCCAACATGGGTCGAGTCGAAAAACCAATCGGTTAGTTTCTGCGATGCATACTAGCTAACGGTTGCGTCCATAGCCGTTGGCAACCACATCGTCTCGATCTAGATCATCGTAGCTTCAAAGTCTGGCGACAGCTCAACAGGTAGCAAACCCACCTCAACCCGAATCAAGTTTTCTAACTCAGATGTTAGTTCCGGGCTCTCGATGAGAGTGGTTTTCGCATTTTCCCGACCTTGTCCAAGCAGGGTTTCGCCATATCTGAAATAGGCGCCTCGTTTATCCACTTGGCCGTAGATGACCGCCAAATCAAGAACGTCGCCTTCTCTGGAAATGCCGTTGTTATACATGATATCAAACTCGGCTTCAGTGAAGGGTGGGGCGACTTTATTCTTCTTGACCTTCACTCGGGTTCGATTGCCGATGACGTCACCGCTGGCCTTGATGGCTTGAATCCGGCGCATGT